>JBBIUL010000065.1:0-9947 GCA_037440265.1 Nitrospira sp.
AAACATTTTATTGTTCTTATAAGCAAGAAAACCGTACAATAGTCTCAAATATATCCGCAGAACATCGATTGCGGTAATCAGTTCAAAAAAGTAACCGGAGGTGTTTAAGCATGAAAGTAAGAAACCTTATGGAAAGCAAAGGGACGCAGGTTGTTTCCATTGAGCCGGAAAAGTCAGTTGATGATGCTATTATGTTGATGAATGCAAATAAGATCAGCGCAATAGTTGTCAATGAAGACGGGAAAACAGTCGGCATTTTTACAGAAAGAGATGTTGTGAGATGTTATGTTTCGAAAGGCGGGAGGAAGTTCAGAGAAATCCCTGTCAGTGATGCGATGACCAAAAACCTGATCGTTGCTGAGCAGGATGATGATATCAGTGACATTATGTGCATTATGGTAGAAAAGAACATCCGGCATCTGCCCGTTGTTGATAAGGGCAGAGTCATAGGGATGCTGTCAATAAGAGATATAATACAGGCTCAGGTAAGCAAACTGAATGCTGAAATACATTATCTGAAGGATTATATTACCGGATACTAAGGGTGCTGAAAAGCAGGCAGTTGGACTTGAAACCCCGGATTTCCGGGGTTTTTATTTTCTGGAAAAAGAAATAATGATTATTTATAATATGATTAATTATAATAAACATATAAATCAAGCTTATGAATGATATCCTCAAAGAGATAGCAGCAAAATACAGGAAAAACAATGAAAATGCTATTTTCCTCCTGCAGGAAACCCAGGAAGCGCTTGGGTATATCCCTAAGGAGGCTGTAGCTTTTTTCTCAAATGAACTTGGAATTGCCCCGAGCAGGCTCTATGGCATTGCAACCTTTTATGCACAATTCAGACTCACCCCTATCGGCAGGAACAAGATAACCGCATGCTGCGGCACTGCCTGTCATGTTAAGGGTTCTGAAAAAATAATAAACAGCATACGGCGGGAGCTTGACCTGACTGAGGCTAAGGACACGACCGAAGACAGGGAATTTACCATGGAAACGGTCAACTGTGTAGGTGCGTGCAGCATTGCTCCTGTTTTTATTATTAATAAGAAAGTTTACGGGAAGGCTTCTTCTGTGAAACTGGTCAAGGAAATACGATCGCTGGGCAATATGGCAAATGATAACGAATAGTCCTCTGATAAGGGTTTGCATGGGAACCGGAGGCATAGCAGCAGGCGGTTCCGAGGTGCTCGATGCCTTCAGGAAAGAAATTGAAACTGCCGGGCTGCATGCCCATGCAGAAAAAAAATGCAATTCCCAAAAGGTCGGATGCAGAGGCCTTTGTGCAAAAGACGTCCTGGTTGATGTGATTATCAATGACCAAACCGTGACATACCAGCACATAACGCCTGATATGGTCCCGAGAATTGTCCAGGAGCACATTATTGACAACCATCCAGTCGAAGAATGGGTTTGCGGCGACGATTATTACCGGTTTCTCGATAAACAGAACAAGATCGTTCTTGCAGACTGCGGCAGGCTGGATCCTGAAAATATTGATGCGTATATAGCTGCAGGTGGCTATGAGCCGACCAGGGAGGTGCTTGCCACCTGGATTCCTGACGATGTGATTGATGAGATTAAGGCATCCGGGCTCAGAGGCAGGGGGGGAGCAGGATTCCCCACGGGACTAAAATGGGAACTGGCCCGCCGCAGCAAGAGCACGATGAAGTATATCATCTGCAACGCAGATGAAGGCGACCCCGGGGCTTTCATGGACAGGGCTGTAATTGAAGGGAACCCGCATGCAGTGATTGAGGGCATGCTTATTGGTGCCTTTGCAATCGGCTCCAGCATGGGGTATGTTTACATCAGGGCAGAGTATCCTTTGGCTGTCGAACGTCTTAAGAATGCCCTCAAACAGGCTTATGAGCGCAGATTTCTCGGCCCGAATATCTTTAATACGAACTTCAGCTTTGATATCAAAATCAAACTGGGGGCCGGGGCTTTTGTCTGCGGTGAGGAAACAGCATTGATTGCCTCAATCGAGGGACAGCGGGGCATGCCGAGGTCGAAGCCTCCTTTTCCGGTTAGCAGGGGACTGTGGCAGAAGCCGACGGTCATCAACAACGTCGAAACACTTGCGAATATCCCGTACATTATCAGAAAGGGTTCGGGCTGGTATTCTGCCTTTGGAACGTTGCGGTCAAAAGGCACAAAGGTATTTGCCCTGACCGGCAAGATCAAGAATGCCGGACTTATCGAAGTCCCCATGGGGATTGCTTTAAGAGAGATAATCTATGATATCGGAGGAGGGATCGAAGGCGACAAGACCCTGAAAGCCGTGCAGACCGGAGGGCCTTCAGGCGGGTGCATCCCTGCAAGCATGCTCGATCTCAAGGTAGACTACGAATCTCTCGCCAGGGTCGGTTCAATTGTCGGTTCCGGCGGCATGATTGTCCTCGATGAAGATGACTGCATGGTAAATATGGCGAAGTATTTTGTCCAGTTCACCCAGACTGAATCGTGCGGCAAGTGTGTCCCATGCAGGGTTGGGACAAAAAGACTCCTGGAAATCCTTGAACGGATAACGAACGGGCAGGGAAGAGAGGGAGACATGGAACTGTTGAAGGAACTAAGTGCCGGAATTAAGGCAACCTCTCTATGCGGTCTTGGCCAGACTGCCCCGAATCCTGTTTTAAGCACCCTCCAATATTTTGGTGAAGAATACGAGGTGCATATCCGCGACAAGAAATGTCCTGCGAAGGTTTGCAAAAACCTCCTGGTCTATCAGGTTATTGCTGAGGCGTGTACCGGGTGCAGGGCATGCTTCAGGGCTTGTCCTGCAGGGGCTGTCAGCGGAGAAAAAAAGAAGCCTCACCTGATTGATACTGCCAAATGCATACGGTGCGGGGCATGCTTCGATGTCTGTAAATTCAGGGCAATAGGGAGGGAGTAGCATGGCCAGAGTGACTATCGACGGCAGAGCATTTGAGGTCCCGGATCATTTTACCATACTGGAGGCGGCAAGAAGCGTCGGTATCCATGTCCCTCACCTCTGTTATCACCGCAAACTGACCCCTTTCGGTGGATGCAGGCTCTGCATTGTCGAAGTGGCCGGCATTGCAAGACCCGTAACTTCTTGCAATACCACTGTGAGCGAAGGCATGGTGGTTTCTACTTCTACTGAGGAGATCGAGAGATTGCGGAAAATGCTGCTTGAACTTATACTCTCTGATCACCCGAATGACTGCATGCTTTGTGAAAACGCTGGTGACTGCAAACTGCAGGATCTCGCATATGTCTATGGCATACGAGAAAACCGCTATGCAGGGGAGCGTCGTGTTTACAGCAAACGTGATGGCAATCCTTTTATAGAGAGAGATCTTGAGAAATGCATCCTCTGCGGACGGTGCGTTATTGTCTGTAATGAGGTGCAGGGGGTGGAAGCGATTGATTTCGGCTACCGGGGTTTTGCATCGAAAATATGCACGAATTTTGAAGATGACCTTGACTGCGAGTTCTGCGGGCAGTGCATCTCTGTCTGTCCTACGGGTGCACTGAGCGGAAAGCTCTGGTCTCAAAAGGGAAGGCAGAGGGGAGCAAAGGAAGTAAAAACCGTATGTCCCTACTGCGGGACCGGATGCAATGTCACCGTCCATGTGAAACACAATGAGATTCTGAAAGTTACTTCTGATAAGAAGACCTGGAATGAAGGCTGGTTGTGTGTAAAAGGGAGGTTCGGATACCGGTTTGTGGGCAGTCCTGAACGGCTTACGAAACCGCTGATCAGGGTAGCAAACAAATCTGAAGAGGAAGAACATATCCATAAGAATATTGCAGCGTTGTTCAGGGAAGCTTCATGGGATGAAGCACTTGATCACATAACAGCAAAGCTTTTGGATATCAAAAAAAGATATGGTCCTGATGCTCTGGGAGGCCTTTCATCAGCACGTTGCACGAATGAGGAGAACTACCTTTTTCAAAAAATGTTCAGGGCTGCAATAGGCACAAACAATGTAGACCACTGCGCCCGACTCTGACACGCGCCTACGGTGGCCGGTCTGGCCGCAATCTTCGGATCAGGAGCAATGACCAATTCGATCAGGGAGATCGAGGGCATGGAGGTCATTTTCATCATCGGCTCCAATACAAAGGAAACCCATCCGGTCATTGCAAACCGGATGATAAAGGCTTACCGCAAGGGCGCAAAGATCATTGTTGCAGATCCCCGCAGGGTGCCGATGGTGAAATTTGCCGAAATTTATCTGAACATGAAACCCGGCACAGATATCGCACTTCTCAATGGCATGGCGCACGTCATCCTGAAGGAAGGGCTGCAGAATGACCTGTTTATTGCAGAAAAGACCGAAGGATTTGAAGACTGGAAAAAATCCGTAGAAGCATTTACTCCTGAACAGGCTGAAGGTATTACCGGTATTGCAAAGGAAGACATAATCAGGGCAGCAAGGCTTTACGGCAGTTCGCGGCAAGCCGGTATTTTCTATACCATGGGAGTTACTCAGCATGCCTGCGGGACTGACAACGTAAGGGCCATTGCCAATCTTGCAACACTCACCGGAAATATAGGGCGTGAATCAACAGGGGTGAATCCCCTCCGTGGCCAGAACAATGTGCAGGGCGCGTCTGATGCAGCTTGCCTGCCGAATGTTTACCCCGGCTACCAGAAGGTCGATCTGCCGGAAACAAGGGAAAAGTTTGAGAAGGCATGGGGCGTTCACCTTTCAGCTTCTCCAGGGCTGACGGCAACAGAGATGATAAACGCGGCTTTTTCAGGAGAACTCAAGGGAATGTATATTATGGGAGAAAACCCTGTTATTACCGACCCGAACATGCAGCATACCATATCAGCCCTGAAGAAGCTTGAATTCCTTGTAGTCCAGGATATTTTCCTTACTGATACGGCACGACTTGCAGATGTTGTATTGCCGGCTGCCTGTTCATTTGAAAAAAGCGGCACATTCACAAATACCGAGAGAAGGCTGCAGAGGGTCAGGAAGGCAGTTGATGCTCCAGGTGAAGCATGGGATGACCTGAAGATAATCCAGGAGATCTCAGGACGCCTTGGCTACCTGATGAACTACGCATCCCCTGCTGAGGTATTAAAGGAATATGGTACCGTATGGCCGGCGATTTCTGGCATAACGTATGAAAGAATTGACAGCAGAGGCATCCAATGGCCATGTCCTTCACCCGATCATCCCGGTACAGAATACTTGTACAAGGACGGATTTCCGAAAGGCAAGGTGCCGTTTGTGCCTGTGTCATTCGTACCTCCTGCTGAAATCGCAGACGCCGACTATCCGTTTGTTCTTACAACCGGCAGGAATCTATTCCAGTATCACTCGGGGTCGATGACCAGGCAGGTGCAACCGATTGAAGTTCATGCGGGTATCCCCTATGTGGAAATAAACCCTTCTGATGCTGAACGGCTTGACATAGCGCAGGGAGATACGATAACAGTATCATCGAGGAGAGGCGCTGTGAAAATTCAGGCCAGACTTACCGCCAGGGTATCCGAAGGTGTTGTGTTTATCCCTATGCATTACAGGGAAGCTGCAGCAAATGTCATTACCAATGATGTCCTCGATCCTCATGTCAAGATCCCTGAACTCAAAGTCTGCGCAGTGAGAATCGGTAAAAGTTAAGTCATGTATGAGGATAGCGGGCATAAACGGCTTCTCGCGGGTGCGACTGAGAGACAATCCGTAAACAATAACAGCCTTGCAGGGTATGTTATACAATGGAAGATGGTCGGGGCGAAAGGATTTGAACCTTCGACTCCACGGTCCCGAACCGTGTGCGCTACCAGGCTGCGCTACGCCCCGAATATTGAATAATAAGAATCGGCGCCTATTAAGTCAAGTCGACAGAGAGGGAGCTCATTTTATTTGAACTGAAAAATTATATGGAAGCATTCAGAAAAGTCAAGATTACGAGAATAAGAGAATTAATGTCGGAGGTGACAGAGGATTCTGTTGCCCTCGAAAAAAAAGTCAGGATATCCGTGAACGGCAAACATGCACTCAGCCTGTATTGCACTCCGCTGATGGTCCGTGAATTTGTGGCCGGAGTTGTGCACAATGAAGGGCTGATTTCCGGACAATGGTGTGCTGAAAGAATGAGCATAGAGTTTGGTGATGAGATTCTGGTTGACATACCGTCTGAAGGAACGCTCGTTGAAGGGGAGAGGACTATTACTTCCGGCTGTGCCGGCGGGGTGACTTTTTCACGCGAATCACAAGACAACAGGATTGCTGACGAGTCAGTCTTTCGCGCTGAAACACTCAGAGCACTTTACCGGGATTTTCAGAAGCGATCAGAAGGATACAGGCTGACAGGCGGTGTTCACAGCGCTGCATTGGCTGACGAGGAACGGGTCCTTGTTTTTGCAGAAGATATCGGACGGCACAACGCAGTGGATAAAATTATAGGACATTGTTTTCTCGAGCACCTGTCTTTTCAAGGTAAAATCATGCTCGCAAGCGGAAGGCTCTCTTCTGAAATTGTTTCCAAGTGCTCACGATGCAGGATCCCTGTGCTTGTGAGCCGGGCAGCCCCGACAACGCTTGCCGTTGAGCTTGCAGAGGCCTCAGGGATGACCCTCATAGGGTTTATGCGCGGAGACCGGATGAATGTTTACACCGGGGGAAACAGGATCGTGCTACATTGAGAGGATCTTGTTCCTGAGGATCACTATTTCAAAGCTGACAGAGCATATGCTAACCAAAGAGTTTATATAGCTCAGTCCGGCATCCATAACAGCTGTGTTGCCATTATCTGCGTAGAGCACGGCAATAATTTTGTCCCTGATCTGTATCGGGACCATGAAGCAGTCCTGAGGGGTTCCGCCAAGGGCCTTGATGAACGGCTGATTCCCTGGCACTTTCAGGAGCGGCCCTCTGTAATAGCTTTTCTTGTTCATAACATCAGTAAAAAGTGAGGGGGTGTCCATTTTGATCTCCATGTTTTCGACATCAACCCCCTTTGACTTCCATCCGCTCAGGCTGTCTCCCCTCACTACAAAAACAGCTACCCGTGAGGCAACCCTTCGGGCCTCATTGAGCAGGAGACCGATAATCTCTTCTCTGTCTTTTGCATTTGCAAACTGTTCCTTGATCTTTGCAAACTGCTCTTTATTCTTATCTTTCGGAGGTTCCTGTTCCTCTTCTTTTCCGAATATGCTGATATAACGGAGATCACGCTCAGTGCCATAGTACTTTTCAAGGGCATAGAGCAGCCTCAACTCAGTAATGCAATAGGGCAGGATGTCATAGCGGGTGATGAACCTGAGTTCATCGATGCTAGCCAATGAAGAAGGATCAAGCATTGCGACATGGAGCCGGTTCCGTTCTTTTTTAAAGGGGATAACCTTGTATTTTTCTGCGGTCTCTCTGTTTATGCAGGAGATTGCTTCATTGTCAATAGAGGTTAAGAGTGAGGGGTCGGCAGCAGGGATCTTCAGGAATTTGCTGAGGAATGACGCCAGCTCAGGTTCCCTGATAATGCCGAGTTCAACAAGATTTGAGCCGATACGGCCTCCGAAGACAACCTGTCTTTCAAGTGCAAGCCTGAGCTGCTCCCTGGTTATAAGGCTGTCTCTGACCATGGCTTCACCAAGCTTGACCGGCATTATTTTATCCCGTATTTATGGAGCCTGTGCCTGAAAGACCTAAAAGAAAGTCCAAGTAATTTTGCTGCTTCTGTTTTTATCCCCCTGGTTTTTTCCAGGGCCTGCATCAGATAGTTTTTTTCTATTTTTTCAACAAACTGCTCAAGGTCGATACCATCTGTTCCAAGTTCAGGCAGTTCCCAGAGCTTTTCAGTGCCTTTGAGAATTTCAGCCGGAAGGTCATCAGGTATTATCATTTCCCTGTCAGAAAGCAGAACGACCCTTTCCACCATGTTTTCAAGCTCCCTTACATTGCCTTTCCAGGAATGATTCATAAGAATACGGAGCGCATCGGGAGAGATTCTCCGGGGGGTTTTTGAGTATTTGTTCAGAAAGTGTTCTGTTAGTATCGGAATATCATCTGTTCTGTCCCGCAAGGGAGGGAGACCAAGCGGGACGACATTTAATCTGTAGTAAAGATCCTCTCTGAAAGCCCCGGCCGAAACAGCCCCCTGGATATTTCTGTTCGTTGCAGCAATTACCCTGACGTCGACCTTTATGTCGGTTGTGCCGCCAACCCTTCTGAAGGTGCCGTTTTCGAGGGCCCTGAGCAACTTTGCCTGCAGTGACAAAGGCATTTCACCGATTTCATCGAGGAAGATGCTCCCCCCGTCAGCAATCTCGAAAAGGCCTTCCTTGTTATAGACGGCGCCGGTAAACGAGCCCTTCATGTGTCCGAAGAGTTCGGATTCAAGCAGCCCTTCAGGGAAGGTTGCACAGTTTACTGTCACGAAATTCTTGTTATTCCTTGCGCTGAGATTGTGGAGTGCCGAGGCAACAAGCTCTTTCCCTGAGCCGCTCTCGCCGGTAATCAACACAGTGGAGTTGCTTTGCGCAACCCTTGGAATCAGCTTGAACAGTTCCTGCATCTTCGGGCTTTTCCCAATGAGATTCTCAAGCCTGAATGATGCCTGGACCTGTTCCCTCAGCACGGAGAGTTCTTCGCTGAGTTTCTTCTTCTCAAATGCCTTTTTAACTACTAACCTGATTTCATCGATTTTGAACGGCTTATGTATGTAATCATAAGCGCCCTGTTTCATTGCTTCGATTGCAGCCTCTGTAGTGCCGAATGCGGTGACCATAATGACAAGGGTTTCAGGAGACAGTTCCTTCGTTTTTCTGAGGACCTCGAAGCCATCAGCTTTGGGCATCTTGATATCAGTTATGACGAGATCGAAAATGTCCTGCTGAATATAAGACACCCCTTCCTCGCCGTTGGAAGCAGCGGTTACGTCATAGGTTTCTTCCTCGAGAAGTATCTTCAGTACCTCCCGCATGCTCTTTTCGTCCTCAATAATGAGGATTTTCCCTCTGCTCTCTTTCATGATGTTTGGGTAGTATAATCTCAAAGGTGGTATTTATGCCAGGGGTACTCCTTGCAGACAATCTGCCGGTATGTTCCTCGACTATTCTGTAAGCGATAGCAAGTCCCAGCCCGGTGCCATGCTCTTTTGTGGTGAAAAAGGGATAAAATATTTTATCGAGGTCATGAGCATTGATCCCGGATCCTGTATCTGTAAAGAGTATCCTTGCATGAGTCAGGTCCTCTCTTGAGGAGACAGAGAGCCTTCCTCCATTGCTTATTGCCTCAACTGCATTTATGCCGAGGTTCCAGAACACCTGCCTGATTTTTGAGGGATCGACTTCCAGAATAAGGGACCCGCTGAAATTTTTCTCAATAGTTATATCGGCATTATTTTGTTCTGAGTTTTTGAGGAGCTCAAGAGTTTCGTTCAGCAGTGCATGAACGTCTACTGTCTGCTTGTCGAGCGGTTTGGGGTTTGAATAGGTCAGAAAATCGGTTATGGTGTGGTTCAGCCGCCCCATCTCCTGCAGGGCAATGTCCATCAGCGTCCGTCTGTGTTTAACAGGAATCTTGTCTTCTCTGAGCATTTCAATAGAACCGCGTAAAGATGCAAGCGGGTTCCTGATTTCATGAGCAATATTTGCAGATAACTCACCAATTGCAGCCCATTTTTCCTTCTGCTTCATATCCGCCTCAAGCTTTTTGAGTTCGGTCAGATCCTGGAATGTTCCAATGAATCCCGTCTTTGCGCCGGTGATATCGAAGAGTACAGAGAGGGTAATGCCAATGGTCTTTCTTTCCCCCTGGGCTGTATATAATTCTTCTTCATGCCGGCCGTCCTTGAATGGGAAAATAAGGAACGGCAGGGCTGTTTCTATCTTTTGGCCCATGACATCTTCTCTCCGTATTCCGGTGATTTTTTCAGCGGCTCTGTTGAAAATTACCGTGTTGCCTTGCAGATCAGTTGTAAACAGGCCGCTTGGAAGGCTCTCGATAACCTT
>JBBIUL010000066.1:0-9688 GCA_037440265.1 Nitrospira sp.
TTGTTGGCTTGCGAGCTTGTCAGCTTGGTGCTGCTGCTAACCCCGTTCGACTTGCATGTGTTAGGCACGCCGCCAGCGTTCGTTCTGAGCCAGGATCAAACTCTCATTTGATACTGTTTTACTCAAAAACATCAACGCGGACCTACTCTTGAGTTTTCAAAGAACACTCTCCTGATACCTATCCGACTGGATTATTAAGGTATTCTGAGAACAATAAAGGCTACCTGATTAAGCATAGCCTTTCATCAAGAAACTTGTTATTATAATTTTTTCAAATCAAAAAAGCAACTAATAATCTACAACTATAGAATACCATGTAAAAAAATATAGTCAACTGGAAAAATAGGATTTAGAGACAGAAAAAACAGTTTTATTGAGAAATAATTCAGCTTTTCTGAAAATAAAGCCAAATTAAACCGAATTATACTGAATTATCAATGTTTTTTTCAAATGTATAAAGGTTTTTACAATTCATGGATAAAAAAATTCGTCGTCCTTTCCGCCTGAACAGTAGTAGCATCTCCATGCCCTGAATAAATTTTTGTTGCAGGCGGCAGTGATATTATCCTTCTGAAAGATTTCTTCAGTTCTTCAATGCTCCCGCCGTGAAAATCTGTACGCCCGACTGAACCCGCAAAGATAGTATCTCCCGTGAATATTACGCCCTCGCCATACAGGCAGATCCCGCCCGGGCTGTGTCCCGGGGTATGTATAATCTCAAGCTGGACACCGCTGATCGACAATGCATCCCCTTCGTTTACGAACCTATCAGGAGGAGGAGGGTCTTCGATATCATATCCCCAAAAGGCAGCCTGGTCTTTTCCCGATGAATAAATCTCGAGTTCATCCTTGTGAAGCACAACCTTTGCGCCGGTTTTCTTCTGGAGAGCCGCAACACCCCCGATATGATCGAAGTGTCCGTGCGTGCACACAATATAAACAGGATTCAGTTTTTTGTTCAAAATCGCCCTTGCTATTCTTTCCGGTTCATCCCCCGGGTCTATAATCAGTGCATCCAGGCTGGCTTCATCGTAAACAATATAGCAGTTGCTCTGGAGCGGCCCAACAATAAGCGGATCTATTTTCATTATAGTCATTATAGTGCTCCTTTCTTCTTTACCCTTTTTCTGAATGAATCATACAAATATATCATCTCCTCATTCCTGAGGATAAAGCTTGCAGCGGCATATATCCCGACACATACCATAATCGTTGCTCCAAGATACAGACTTTTTTCCATACTTCCGCCGCTCTGCTGCCAGAGATCCCCGTGCAGGATGAGCCAGCCAGAGACAGCCATCACTAATGAAGCAGAGACAATCTTCGTAAATGACCTAAGTATCCTTTTTGCATCAACCCGTTTCAGTTTCTTTCTCAAGAAATAAAACAGCAGGGCAAAGTTCAGTCCTGATGCAAGGGCATTTGCAAGGGCAAGCCCTGAATGTTTCAGAGGCCCCATAAATGCCAGGCTGAGCAGAAGATTTGCAGCAACCCCTGCGGCTGCGATCTTCACAGGCGTCTTTGTATCCTGCATCGAATAAAACGTCGCTGTCACCACCCTGACACCAACAATCGACCAGATGCCGATGGAGTAGAACATAAGCGCCTCTGCTGTTCCACTGGTTGCCGCATAGTCAAACTGCCCCCGCTGAAAAAGCAGATTCACAATTGGTTCCCTCAGTGCAATTAAACCTGCCATGGCAGGCACGGTGATAAAAAACAGCAGTCGCAGGGCAAAAGAGAAGTCTTCCCTCAGCCGGTCAAAGTTGCCTTTTACCGCGTGTTCTGACAATGTCGGCAGGACCGCCATGCCCATGGCAACGCCGAATATGCCGATAGGGAACTGGATAAGCCGCATGGAATAATAAAGATAGGTAATGCTCCCTTCAGGGAGGAAAGAGGCAAGGATATTGCTCACAATGATATTTATCTGGTTTACCGCGAGTGCGAGGGTAGCTGGAATCAGAAGTATGGCCATCCTTCTAAGCCCCGGATGCCGGAAGCCTGTATCAAACCCGAGTCCATAACCATTTCTGAAGAAAAAGGGCAGCTGAAAGACAAACTGCACAAGTCCTCCAACTGCAACGCCTATCGCCACTACGATAATAGGATTTTCCGAAGCTGACGCAAACAATATAACGGCTACAATGATCGTCACGTTGAGCATGGCAGGCGCAAGGGCTGAGACAAAAAAGACCTTTTTTGTATTCAGGGCACCCATCACAAGGGACGCGAGACTTATAAACAGGAGGAATGGAAACATGATGCGCGTCAAAAGAACCGTCATCGAGAATTTTTCAGGCGACTTAAGGAACCCCGGTGCGATTGCACTCACAATCGCCGGCGCAAAAATAATCCCTGCTGCACAGACCATCCCCACACAAATCAGGATGAACGTGAAGGTAATCTTCACCAGCCGCCTTGCTTCTTCTTCCCCGTGCTTTTTCCGGTACTCGGTCAGGACCGGGATAAAGGCAGACGACATAGACCCTTCTGCAAAGAGCTCCCTGAGAAGATTCGGTATCCTGAAGGCAGCAAAAAAAGTATCGGAAAGACCGGTTGCACCAAAATACACCGCAAGTATCATGTCCTTGATATAGCCGAGAATGCGGCTGATAAAGGTTGCAATGGACATGGCCCCGGCAGCCTTTGCGATTTTTCCCTTTTCGTCCATATCAGGGCTAATTATATCAGATAGGCCTGTTTTTCACGTTATTATATTGAAAATCCTGATGAATCATTCTAATATTCTCCATGTCGGTTTTGCATACGATAAACGCAAAAAAAAAGGAGCGCGTTGCCCTTGCAAAGACAAGGAGACCGCTTTCAGAACTCAGAACTGCTATCAAGGACATACCGAAGCCCCGGGACTTCATCAGTGCTATCCGGAGGAATGAAAATTCCATCAGGCTGATAGCAGAAATCAAAAAGGCCTCCCCCTCCAGAGGCGTCATAAGGCATACGTTCAACCATCTGGAAATAGCAGGTGTCTATGAAAACAGACAGGTAGACGCCATTTCTGTCATTACTGAAGAGGATTTTTTTCAGGGGAGTCTCAATTTTCTGACCGATGTAAAAAAAGCGACGACCCGCCCGGTCCTCAGGAAGGATTTCATTCTTGACGAGTATCAGATATATGAAGCCCGTACGCATCTGGCAGATGCCGTCCTGCTGATCGCAGCAATGCTGGATTTCGGACAGGCCGGGGAGTATCTCCACATTTCCAGGGAGCTACACCTCGCTGTTCTCTTTGAGGTGCACAACGAAAAAGAGCTCGAAATGGCTTTGGGGCTTAAGGTCCCGATTATCGGTATCAATAACAGAAACCTGAAGACAATGCAGGTTGACCTCAACACAACCATTGAGCTAAAAAAAGCTATCCCGCCGGACACGATATCAGTAGGGGAAAGCGGTATCAGGACCAGGAATGACGTTCTGCTTCTTGAA
The DNA here is from genome assembly GCA_037440265.1 of Nitrospira sp. Taxonomy (GTDB): domain Bacteria; phylum Nitrospirota; class Thermodesulfovibrionia; order Thermodesulfovibrionales; family UBA6898; genus JBBIUL01. The sequence goes on from JBBIUL010000066.1 coordinate 3,448, forward strand.
AAGGCAGGCATCGATGCCATGCTCATAGGCACCTCCTTCATGGAATCTCCTGATATCGGCAAGAAAATAGATGAATTACGACCGCGCGGATAAACGTTTTTCGTTCCGTATAGTTATGGTACAATATGCCTTTAATGCGGTCAGCGCTTAATCCATAAAAATATCCGGAGGAACCGATGCGAGAGACAAAAGTAGTGCTCCCTGACAGAGACATTCCCAGACAATGGTATAACATCATGGCTGATATGCCGAACCTTCCGAAACCGCCATTACATCCCGGCACAAAACAGCCTGTAGGTCCGCAGGACCTGAGCCCAATATTCCCGATGGCGCTTATCGAACAGGAAGTATCAACCCAGAGATGGATCGATATACCGGAGGAGGTGCTTGATATTTATTCCCTCTGGCGGCCTGCTCCCCTGTACAGGGCGCACCGGCTTGAGGCTGCGCTCGGCACACCTGCCAAAATATATTATAAGTATGAAGGCGTCAGCCCTGCCGGAAGCCACAAACCAAACACTTCAGTGCCTCAGGCTTATTACAACAAAAAAGCCGGCATAAAAAGGATTGCAACTGAAACCGGGGCCGGGCAATGGGGATCTGCCCTTGCAATGGCCGGCAGCCTCTTCGGCATTGACGTAACAGTCTACATGGTTAAAGTAAGCTACAACCAGAAACCTTACCGCAGGATCTCGATGGAGACATGGGGGGCAACCGTACATGCAAGTCCCTCAACCCTCACAAACTCCGGCAAGAAAATCCTGGAAATGGACCCGGACAGCCCCGGCAGTCTCGGGATAGCTATTTCAGAGGCTGTTGAGGATGCTGCAACGCACGACGACACCAATTATGCTTTGGGCTCGGTTCTCAATCACGTGCTGCTCCACCAGACCGTCATCGGGCTCGAGGCAAAAAAACAGTTCGAACTCGTTGGTGATTACCCTGATGTCATTATCGGCTGCTGCGGCGGCGGCAGCAACCTCGGAGGCGTCAGTTTCCCCTTTCTTCAGGACAAGATAAACGGCAAACAGTTCAGGGTGGTTGCGGTTGAACCGATCTCATGCCCGACCCTTACAAAAGGTCAGTTCAGATATGATTTCGGCGACACTGCAGGGCTCACCCCCCTGCTCATGATGTATACGCTCGGTCATGACTTTGTGCCTCCGGGCATCCATGCCGGTGGACTGAGATACCATGCGGATGCTCCGCTCGTATGCCAGCTCTACAATGACAACCTGATCGAAGCGGTCGCCTATGGACAGACCGCGGTCTTTGAGGCTGCACTCACCTTTGCCAAATCAGAAGGGATCATCCCTGCGCCTGAGAGTTCACATGCCATCAGATGCGCAATTGACGAGGCGCTCAGGGCAAAAGAAGAGGGCAAACAAAAGACCATATTCTTTAACCTCAGCGGCCACGGCAACCTTGACATGGCAGCCTATGCGGATTATCTTGCAGGCAAGCTTACAGATTATGATTACCCTGAAGAAAAGATACAGGAAGCATTGAAAAAACTGCCTGTGATTTAGAGTTCGTCTATTATCATAATGAAGACAAGAGGGTCGGAATCCGGCATAAAACAGAATGGGTATTGCAGGTTCCGGCCCTTTGCTTTTTGGCTCTTTGGTCTGTAGGACAAAGGTTTAACAATGGTTAAAGTAAAGATCTGCGGCATAACAAGCCACGATGATGCTAAGGCAGCGGTTGACTGCGGGGTTGATGCGCTCGGTTTCGTTTTTTTCAAAGGCAGTCCCCGGTATATTGAGCCTGAAAAGGCATTGTCAATACTAAAAACCCTTCCTCCATTTATTACAACGATAGGGGTATTCGCAGATGAAGCTCCTGAGAGCCTTGAACAAACGGTATATGCCTCCGGCATAGATGTTATTCAGCTGCACGGCAATGAACCACCTGAGGCATGCACATTATACCGGCGCGTCATAAAGGCCATCAGAGTGAAATCGCTCGAAAGCCTTGATCCGCTCGTCAGCTACCGCAGTGCGGTTTCAGCGTTTCTGCTCGATGGCTATACCCCGAATGTCCTGGGTGGAACAGGCCAGGTTTTCAACTGGGACATTGCAATAGAAGCAAAACAGTTCGGCAGGATAATCCTTGCAGGCGGCCTCACCCCGGAGAACGTTGCCGAAGCAGTAAGACGGGTAGCCCCCTATGCCGTTGACGTAAGCAGCGGGGTGGAGCTGGACAAAGGCAGAAAAGACCACAAAAAAATGAAGCTGTTCATTGAGCGGGCAAAGGCAGCGCTCTAACGCTTTACAGGCTTGCTGGAGCGTCTTTTTCCGGAAGCTGTTTCGGAGCAGACCCTGATCACGGTCTTTACATTCCCCCTCGGATTGAAATCGCCAAGCACCTCCAGGAACCTGGGTTTCAGTTTGGACTGCAGTTCAGCATAAATCCTGTTCGTCGATTCTTCATGGGAAATATACACATTCCTGAAAGAATTCAGATACAGTTTAAGCGATTTCAGTTCTACGATTTTTTTCCCGGGGATGTATTTTATAGAAATATTCGCAAAATCAGGATACCCCGATCTCGGGCAGAGGCAGGTAAACTCAGGATAGCTGACCGTTATCTCATAGTCACGGCCTGCATAGGGGTTATCCCATATCTCGAGCCGGCTGTCTTTGATGTTTTTTTCCCCGTATCTCATTTCAGCCCCTGTATAATGATTTTTTCTTCAAACATGCAAATCTACCATGCAGCCGGTTTTTTTGTAAAGTTCCACCGCGAGGATGAAACACGCGTTTCGATATTGACAAAGATATTTCGATTTTAGTAAGGTATTACCAAGCACAGTTCTTCTAGAGAAATAACTGATTTCCACAAGGACAAGTAACTTTCCAGAAAACACGTATCCTAACAGCATCAAACCCTTATGAGGAGTAGAATATGGGAAACATCTCGATTTCCGAGCTAAAGGAAAAGACCATCGATGAATTGACTGAGGTCGCCAAGGTCCTGAATGTTGAAGGAGCCTCAGGCATGAGAAAACAGGACCTCATCTTCGCAATACTGCAGGCACAGACTGAAAAGACCGGCAATGTTTTCTCAGCCGGCGTCCTTGAGATCCTCCCCGACGGCTTCGGATTCCTCAGATCGCCTGACTACAGTTATCTGCCAAGTCCTGATGACATTTATGTGTCTCCCTCACAGATCAGGCGGTTCAACCTCAGGACCGGAGATCTTGTGTCCGGCCAGATCAGGCCGCCAAAGGAATCTGAGCGGTATTTCGCACTCCTCAAGGTTGAGGCGATCAACCATGAATCGCCCGATGAAAATGTAAGCAGACCACTCTTTGACAACCTCATCCCGTACTATCCGACTGAAAGGATAAAGCTTGAATATGATCAGACAGATTATTCCACGCGGGTGATGGAATTTATAACCCCGATCGGCATGGGCCAGAGGGGCATGATCGTTGCTGCACCGAGGACCGGCAAGACCGTTCTGCTGCAATCAATAGCAAAAGCCGTGAAGAAAAACCATCGCGACATACACCTTATTATCCTTCTGATCGATGAACGGCCTGAAGAAGTGACTGACTGGAAGCGCCAGGTCTCCACAGCTGAGATCATTGCATCAACATTTGATGAGCCGCCCCAGAGGCATTGCCAGGTTTCGGAGATGGTCATCGAGCGCGCGAAAAGACTTGTTGAATCCAAAAGAAATGTAGTCATTCTCCTCGACAGCATCACAAGGCTTGCGAGGGCCTACAACGCAATCATGCCGACCAGCGGCAAGGTCCTTTCAGGCGGCCTTGACTCAAACGCCCTGCAAAAACCCAAGCGGTTCTTCGGCGCCGCCCGAAACATTGAGACCGGAGGGAGCCTCACCATCCTTGCAACAGCCCTCATCGACACCGGCAGCAGGATGGACGATGTCATATTCGAAGAATTCAAGGGCACCGGCAACATGGAGCTTCACCTTGACCGGAAGCTCGTTGACAAGAGGATATTCCCGTCCATTGACATCAACAGCTCAGGCACAAGGAAGGAAGAACTGCTGGTTGAAAAAGACGTCCTCAACAGGATGTGGATCCTGAGAAAGGTTCTCAATCCGCTGAGCACGGTCGAGAGCATGGAGTTCCTCCTCGGCAAACTCACCAACACCAAATCCAACAAAGACTTCCTGGACATGATGAACAAGTAATTGATGGACTCCACGAGAAAGGTAAAAAAATATCTCCTCATCGGTGCCATTATCGGGGGAATTTTCAGCCTTTCTGTATCGCTGCTCATGGATACGCTCTATGCTGATGCGTTCCACGGAACCTGGCGGGACGCTATTGCAAAAGACCTTCATACCTTTTTCTCTGTAAATGCCTCGCCACAGGGGCTCCTGGTGAACATTGTGTTTGTTTTTGTGCTCGCGCTCCTGACAGCATTCGGCGCTTTCATGGGATTTATCTTCTCGTTTTTCCTTTACAAATTCTTCAGTTTTTTGACCAATAAATGAACCGGCTCAACCTTGAAGACGATGGGTACTGCTTTGCATGCGGAGACAGGAACCCTGCAGGACTGAAGCTCTGCTTCAGAACTGAAGACGGAAGAGCTTTTGCAGAGTTCATCCCCAAAAAAAACCATCAGGGTTTTAAAGATATAGTGCATGGTGGTATAATCTCTGCAATGCTTGACGAGGCGATGGTCAAGGCGGTACTGTCAAAAGGCTTAAAGGCCGTTACTGCCGAGATCACCGTAAGAATAAAAAAGCCTCTCTTGGTCGGAGACAAGGTCTTTATCGAGGCTGAAATAAATACAATGGGTAACAGGCTTATTGAAACTTCATCGCATATCAGGGCTTCGGATAATACGGTTATTGCCGAGGCACGGGCAAAGCTCCTGAGGAATGGCTAAGAAGTCGCCGTCATCATTCTTCCAGCGCTTCATCGAAGAAAACCAGAAGGCTATCGTCCTGCTGCTTCTGCTGCTTTCCGTCATAGGAGGCATCGTAGGGTTCAGGTACTACAAACACACGCAGGAAGACCCTGAATTCTGTGCTTCCTGCCACCTCATGCAGGAGACATTCAAGACCTGGCAGGTGAGCAAGCACCGGGACTTTCAGTGCCAGGTATGTCATTCCATGAGCATCTTTGAGCAGAACAAACTCCTCATCAGCTTTGTGGTAAAAGGGACAAAATCGATCAAACAGGACCACGGCAGGATAGAACCCTGGAAGGCCTGCAAGGACTGTCATACCTCGGAAGCAGCGCAGGGTTCGGTAACCCTGAGCAATTCATACGGACATGCCCAGCATGTCTTCATGCTGAACATAAGCTGCAGCAAATGCCATACCGGTTCGCTCCATGCCTTCAGCCCTAACCAGCAGGCATGCTCAGCCTGCCATGAAAACAAACTTGTGCACGGCATGGGAATGGAAGGGCTCGCCTGCCTGACCTGCCACAGCTACAGCGAAAAATCACCTATGATGATCTCAAACGACCGGTGCATGCGGTGTCATAAGAGCATCCCGCTTCAGGGCACCATGTCATCTCTGAAGTGTTTTGACTGCCACCATCCCCACGGCGAGATAAAGCCGTCGAGCAAAGACTGCATGAAGACCTGTCACGGCAATGAAGCGAAGGTTGGACAGCATAATGTCCATATGAAAAAGGCAGGACTCAACTGCCTTGACTGCCATAAAGCACACAAATGGGAAGTCGGAAAGGCAGAGGCAAAAACCCTCTGCACCCGCTGCCACGCTTTGAAAGACCCTGATACGTTTATCTACTGAGAAGCTTTACTCGATGATATAGCTGATCTTCACATCCAGATCAGTTCTTAACGTATGCCTGACAGAGCAGTACTTCTCCTGCGAAAGAGAAATGACCCTGTCCATTTTTTTCAGCGTGATATTATTGCCTGAGATATGAATCACCATTTCAAACGCCGTGTAATACTGCGGGGGAGTGGGATTTCTTTTTCCGGTAATATCGAGCTTGAATTTCGTGATCTCGACCTTCATCTTCTGCAGGAAGGCTACAACATCAATGGCAAGACATCCGGCAAGGCTCAGCATAAGGCTTTCGGTCGGCATGCATCCCCACTGCACCTGAGCATCAAAGTCTATCTCTTCGCCTCTTTGGGTCCTGCCGTGGAAGATGAGCTCCTTTTCCCATACAAGTGACGCCTTGTTCTCAGGGGCAACGGTTTCCTTGTAACCCCCGAGGGATCCTGCCAGACCGGCAACATCTTTCTCTTCAGAACTGCTCACTCCGGAACCTCCT
>JBBIUL010000067.1:0-9602 GCA_037440265.1 Nitrospira sp.
TCAGTCGTGCCTATGGCTAACCTGCCAGGCTCACAAAAAGGACCTCTCTCACTAGCCCTTATGAAATCTATATTACAGAATTTCATTTTGTTTGTCTATAGGTATGTTGCGCTGTAGTATTAACCAGAAGACTCAATACAGTCCCATGGCACCCCTTACCAGTGCCATAGTTTCACGTGCTGCCAGTGTCGCTTTTTCAGTCCCCTTTTCAACGATCCCCTGTAACTGCTCAGGGTTTCTGAGGAGTTCTTCCCTCCTCGCCCATATCGGCTCCAGCACCGTGAATATATTTTTTATCAGGACCTTTTTGCAGTCTATACAGCCGATGCCTGCAGTGCGGCAGCCCTCTGCCACTTCATCCTGCTCCTGCTTCGAAGAAAAGACCTTGTGGAGCTGAAAAACCGGAGAAAGCTCAGGGGTGCCTTTATCAGTGCGTTTTACCCGTGCAGGATCAGTCGTCATGGTCCTGAGCTTCTGCTCAACCACCTCCCGGGTATCAGACAAATAGACGGCATTGTCATAGCTCTTTGACATCTTCCTGCCGTCAATGCCGGGGACCTTCGGAAATTCAGTCAGCAGGGCCGCTGGTTCGGGAAAGACCTCTCCGTAGAGATTGTTGAACCTCCTTGCGATCTCTCTTGATATTTCGAGATGCGGTACCTGGTCAACACCGACAGGCACATGTTTTGCCCGATAGATGATAATATCAGCTGTCTGAAGTAGCGGATACCCGAGAAACCCGTAATTCGTGAGGTCCCTGTCCTTCAATTCCTGCTGCTTCTCCTTGTATGAAGGCACGCGTTCCAGCCAGCCCACTGGGGTTATCATCGAGAGCAGGAGGTGGAGTTCGGCGTGTTCCAGGACCCTGGACTGAATGAATATGGTGCATTTGTCAGGGTCAAGTCCGGCCGCCAGAAAGTTTATCAGAAGATCCTTCGCTGATTCATGAAGCCCCGAAGGGTTTTCATAGCCCGTTGTAAGCGCGTGCCAGTCCGCAACAAAATAGTAACAGTCGTACTGTTCCTGCAGCTTCACCCAGTTCTGGAGCGCGCCGACAAGGTTTCCAAGGTGAAGCTTTCCGCTCGATTGCATTCCGCTCAATACTCGTTCTTTCATTGACGTATCCCTCTAAAACATCTGGAGCAGCCGCAGATAGCCGGTTACCTGGAAAAGGCTAACGAACACAGCTATGATCGGCATGATGATGTAATTTGCAATATTGGTGTAGATGAGCACAAGCACTATGATAAATCCGAACGGCTCGATCTTGCTGAAGGAGATTGCATGCTTGTAAGGAAGCAGCCCGGTCAGCACCCTGCCGCCGTCCAGCGGGGGAACGGGCAGCATGTTGAACGCTGCGAGTATTATGTTGATCAGGGCACTGTAGGTGAATATCAGGATCATGGGCATAAGAACCTTCTCGGTCATTGTTTCAGGGACAATGCCGGTCAATGGGGTCAGCAAAAGGTGAAGCAGTAACGCACTTATTCCTGCAAGCACGATATTGGTTACAGGGCCTGCAGCAGCAGAAAGTGCCATATCTCTTCTCGGGTTTTTGAAATTCATCGGATTGATCGGGACCGGCTTGGCATAGCCGAAGACAAAACGGCCGTCGGTCATGGCAAACAGGAGTATCGGCAATATTATGGTGCCGAAAACGTCTATATGTGCAAGCGGGTTCAGCGTCAGCCGCCCCAGCATCTTTGCCGTCGAGTCCCCGAGGCGGTAGGCCACAAACCCATGCGATGCCTCATGGAAGGTGATGGCGACAAGGATCGGCAGCGCTGATATCAGAAGCTGTTTTGCAATTGCTACAGGTTCCACGTTATGAATGCCTTTCAAAAATCATGTTCAGGGATTGCCGACATTATTATTCATAATCTCCGGAAGGCTGTCAATTCAAGGCAGCAGGCAATGGATTCAGATACATTCCAGTTATTCACCAAGGCGCTTTCTCAGTTCATCAAGCTGTATGGTCAGCCTTTCAGGCAGGCGGCTTCCGAACTCTGCAAAATGCCTCTCGATATCGTTGATCTCATCAGCCAATGCTCTTGCATCAACCTTCAGCAGTTCACTCATATGTGCTGAGGAAATGTTCAGTCCGGCAAGATCGAGGTCGCCTGTCCGGGGCAGAAACCCGATCGGTGTTTTTTCAGCACCGGCCCTGCCTTCTACCCGTTCGCACATCCACTTCAGGACCCTGCTGTTCTCTCTGAACCCCGGCCAGAGAAATCTGCCGTCAGCATCCTTTCTGAACCAGTTTACATAGAAAATCCTCGGGGCCCTGCTGCCGAGTCTGTCTCCCATGTCAAGCCAGTGCTGAAAATAATCGCCCATGTGATACCCGCAAAAGGGTCTCATCGAAAACGGGTCACGCCGCAGGTTGCCTGTAGCACCGATATTTGCTGCAGTTGTTTCCGAGGCTTCGGAAGCACCGAGAAAGACCCCGTGGTCCCAGTTGAATGACTCAAACACAAGCGGAACAACCGTACTCCTTCGGCCCCCAAAAATAAAGATATCAATCGGAACCCCGGCGGGATTTTCCCAGTCATTCGCTATAACCGGACATTGTGAGGCAGGCGCAGTAAAACGCGCATTCGGATGGGCAGCACTCCGGTTGCTCCCTGGCGTCCAGTCACGTCCCTGCCAGTCAACGAGATGTGCAGGTGCTTCCCTGGTTATCCCCTCCCACCACACATCACCATCATCAGTCAGGGCGCAGTTGGTAAAAATAGTATTCTCCTTTATGGTCTCCATTGCCGCGGGATTCGTGTCATACGACGTCCCCGGGGCAACCCCGAAAAAACCATGTTCAGGATTGATGGCATGCAGACGGCCGTCAGGGCCTATTTTCATCCAGGCTATATCATCGCCTATGCATTCGGCTTTCCACCCTTCAATGACAGGTTGTATCATCGCAAGGTTTGTTTTGCCGCATGCCGATGGAAATGCTGCTGCGATATGATACTGCTTTCCCGCAGGGCTTGTCAGACGGAGTATGAGCATGTGTTCAGCCATCCATCCTTCTCTGTTTGCCATGGCAGAAGCTATCCGAAGCGCCAGACACTTTTTGCCGAGCAGCGCGTTGCCGCCATATCCGGAGCCGAAAGACCAGATCAGGTTCTCTTCAGGGAAATGGCTGATGTGCTTTTTTTCAATGGGGGCGCAGGGCCACAGCACATCATTCTGGTCTTGAGCCAGCGGGGCGCCGACAGAATGAAGACAGGGGATAAACTCACCGTCCTCGCCGAGCATGTCCAGAACCCTTGCACTTACCCGGGTCATGATATGCATATTGCAGGCAACATAGGGGCTGTCAGTGAGTTCTATTCCGTATTTTGCCAAAGGAGAACCCAGGGGCCCCATGGAAAACGGGATAATATACAGAGTGCGCCCTTTCATGCACCCCCGATAGAGGTTCTTCATCGTCTGCTTGAGCTGCTCCGGATCAAGCCAGTTATTTGTCGGGCCTGCATCATCTTTCAGGGAAGTGCTGACAAACGTGCGGTCTTCGACACGGGCAACATCGCTCGGATCAGTCCTGAAGAGAAAACTGTTTGGGCGTTTTTTTAAAGGGATTGCCATTCCTGCAGCGATCATCTGTCCCATAAGCGCATTGTATTCTTCACGTGTTCCATTGCACCAGTAGACAGCAGCAGGCCGGCACATATCAGCAACTTCCTTAATCCAGTTTTGCAGTCTTTTGTGTTTCACAGTACCATCCATAAGCGCTCCCGAAAGGCAGATATCCTGCAGATTGTAACATATTTGCCATAATGTACATACTATGGTATATAATTAACAGTTCATGTCTGCAATTGTTGTTATACCTGCTCGGTACCATTCTACCCGTTTCCCGGGAAAGCCGCTTGCACCCCTGAAGGGAATCCCGGTAATAGAGCATGTGTACAGGAATGCAGCCAAATCCTCATTGGCCGATGAAGTGCTGGTGGCAACAGATGACGAGAGGATATTTGAAGCCGTATCCGGATTTGGAGGGAAGGCGGTGATGACATCACCAACCCACCTCTCGGGCACGGACAGGATCGCCGAGGTTGCCGCACGGACAAACTATGATATAATTGTTAATGTCCAGGGGGACGAGCCCCTTATCAAGGCCGTAATGATCGACGATGTCATCTCGCTGCTTGATGATGCAGGCGCATCGCTTGGGACCCTGGCAAAAAAAATAAACGACCCTGAAGACATATTCAACCCCAATATCGTAAAGGTGGTCACCGGTGCTGACGGGTTCGCGATCTATTTTTCACGTGCACCGATTCCGTATCACAGAGACGAGTGGAAGAACGAGGGTTCAGCGCTTCGATGGAATGCCGGCGGGGCAGAGCAGGGTTCCTTTGACTGTTTCAAACACATCGGCATATACAGTTACCGGCGGGATGTCCTGCTGAAACTGTCTTCGCTGCCGGCTTCCCGCCTGGAGCTTATCGAGAAGCTCGAGCAGCTTCGTGCCATTGAGAACAACTTCAGGATCAAGGTGAAGGAAACATATGCTGAAACATTCGGGGTTGACACCCCTGAAGACTTGGAAAGGATCAAAACATGCCTAAGTTTATCTTCATAACCGGCGGAGTCTTATCATCTCTCGGCAAGGGTATTGCTGCCGCATCCATAGGCGCCCTGCTTGAAGCAAGCGGGCTCAAGGTCACTATCCAGAAGCTTGACCCGTATATCAACGTCGACCCCGGTACCCTCAGTCCTTTCCAGCACGGAGAGGTCTTTGTGACTGATGACGGCGCAGAGACAGACCTGGATCTGGGACATTATGAACGGTTTACCCATATCAGAACCTCGCAGGCAAACAACTTCACGACCGGCAAGATCTACTACAATGTCATATCCAAGGAGCGGCGCGGCGATTATCTTGGCGACACCGTGCAGGTTGTTCCGCACATCACGGATGAGATAAAGCAGGCTATAAAGTCCGTGGGGCAGGACAACGACGTTGTCATCGTTGAAATCGGCGGCACTATCGGAGACATTGAAAGCCTCCCTTTCCTTGAAGCAATACGGCAGATGCGCTATGATGCCGGCAGGGACAATGTTCTGTACATCCACCTGACGCTCCTCCCTTACATAAAAACCTCTGGCGAACTGAAGACCAAGCCGACCCAGCACAGTGTCAAGGAACTCCGGGCAATCGGTATCCAGGCTGACATTTTGCTCTGCAGAACCGACAGGCCCCTCACTCCCGAGGCCAAAAAGAAGATAGCGATCCACTGCAACCTCGAAGGCGATGCTGTCATAAACGCCATTGACGTTGAAACAATTTATGAGGTGCCGCTCGCGCTCAGTGCAGAGAGTCTCCATCTGCAGATTTTAAACAAGCTGAAGCTTCCCTATAAGGAAACTGACCTCAGTGCCTGGAAAGACATTGCAAGAAAGGTAAAAGAACCCAGAAATGAAGTGAACATTGCGATTGTCGGAAAGTACGTGGGACTCAAAGATTCATACAAAAGCCTGATCGAGGCCCTGACGCATGGAGGAATTGCAAACGACTGCCGGGTCAATCTCCACTGGGTGGATTCCGAGGAAGTCGAGGTCCAGGGTCCCGAGAAATATTTATCAGACGCAGACGGGGTCCTTGTGCCCGGAGGATTCGGCTACCGGGGAATAGAAGGGAAGATTGAATCGATTCGATATGCAAGAGAAAAGCGCATCCCGTATTTCGGTATCTGTCTCGGGATGCAGTGCGCGGTCATCGAGTTTGCCCGCAATGTCTGCGGCCTCAAGGCGAACAGCGCCGAGTTCGACATCAATACCCAGTCTCCTGTTATCTATCTGATGGAAAAATGGTATGACTTCAGAAAGGGCAAGGTTGAAGAGAGGACAGAGAGCGCCCAGAAGGGCGGGACCATGCGGCTCGGCTCTTACCCCTGTGTCATAGAAAACAATACTGCTGCATATGCCTCCTACGGCAGAAAGGAGATATCCGAGCGGCACCGCCACCGTTATGAGTTCAACAATGCCTTCAAGGGCATCATCACAAGACACGGCATGAAAATAAGCGGTGCCAGTCCGGACGGCGAGCTTGTTGAAATCGTCGAGATCGAGGACCATCCATGGTTTCTGGGCTGCCAGTTCCATCCGGAATTCAAGTCCAGACCTACTGACCCCCACCCGCTCTTCAGGTCGTTCATAGAAGCTGCTCTTCGGGAGAAACGGTCCCTCTTCCCTCATGTGAAGTCGGATGTCAGGGAGAAAACACTCGATTGACGCGCGAAGTCCTTATCCGTGATGTGCGGGCCGGAAACAATAACCCGTTCCTCCTGATTGCCGGACCATGCGTTATCGAATCAGAAGAAACCACCTATTACACCGCACAAACGCTTAAGGACATATGCAGAAAACTGGGGATTCCACTGCTGTTCAAGAGCTCATACGACAAGGCCAACAGGACTTCCGGCAGTTCATTCAGGGGCCCCGGCATTGACAAAGGGCTGCAGGTCCTTTCGGATATAAAAACAAAATACAATCTGCCGGTTATCTCTGATGTTCATTCTTCTGATGAGGTCAGAGCAGCCGCTGAAGTGCTTGACGTGCTCCAGATCCCGGCATTCCTGTGCAGGCAGACTGATTTGATCCTCACTGCATCAGCCACTGGGAGACCAGTCAATATAAAGAAAGGGCAGTTCCTTGCTCCATGGGACATAAAAAACACCATAGACAAATTCACTTCAACCGGCAACCACAATCTGCTTATTACCGAGCGCGGGACCTCATTCGGATATAACAACCTCGTTGTCGATTTCAGGGCTTTCCCCATTATGCGTTCCTTCGGATTTCCGGTCATCTTCGATGTCACCCACAGTCTTCAACTTCCCGGTGGGCAGGGGACACATTCCGGCGGACAGAGAGAGTTTGCTGCTCTCTTCGCAAGGGCTGCGGTAGCCGCAGGGGTCGACGGCTTATTCATGGAAGTCCACCCTGAACCTGAAAAGGCCCTGTGCGACGGTCCCAATATGATACGGCTTGATGAACTCGAGCCAATGCTCCATTCGCTGAAGCAGATAGAAAACGCTGCAAGAACAGGTCTGCATGGATAACCTTATTGATATAGCAAAAAAGGTGATACGCATCGAGGCTGAAGCGCTGCATGCCCTGACAAACCGACTTGACAGCAGCTTTGAAAAGGCGGTTGATATTATTTTCAGCAGCAGAGGCCGGGTCGTCATATCCGGCATGGGCAAGTCCGGGCTGATCGGCAAAAAGATAGCCGCAACCCTTGCATCTACCGGCACTCCTGCCTTTTTTCTCCACCCGGCTGAGGCGCGGCACGGAGACCTCGGCATGGTAACTGCAGAAGATGTCATCATCGCCATATCCAACAGCGGAGAGACTGAAGAGATCACAGCGCTCATCCCTTTCCTGAAGCGGTTCAATGTGCGTCTCGTTTCGATGACCGGGAATGCTGATTCTACGCTTGCAAAATCCTCGGACGTAAACCTTGACGTATCAGTGAGGGAAGAGGCATGCCCGCTCGGCGTTGTCCCGACCGCATCTACAACAGCAGTCCTTGCCATGGGGGATGCCCTGGCAGTTGCTTTATTGACCAAGAGGGGGTACCGGGAAGAGGATTTCGCTTCCTTCCATCCCGGCGGAAGCCTCGGGAAAAAACTCTTCATCAAGGTGAAAGACATCATGCACCGGAAGGATGCTCTTCCCCTGACATCACCGGATGCCCCCATGACTGAGGCTGTCATGGAGATCTCGTCAAAACGCCTCGGATTAACCGTTGTTGCTGATGGCCGCAGTCAGATCCTCGGCGTAATCACCGACGGGGATGTACGGAGAGGAATAGAGCAATGGGGCAAAGCCTTCTTTGACATGACCGCTTCAGATGTGATGACCAAAAATCCAAGGACTGTCTCAGAGGACGAACTTGCTGCAAAGGCACTCGCTGTCATGGAGCAATATTCAATAACCGTTCTTGTCGTGCCTGACAGGGAAGGACGGGCAGCAGGGATCATACATCTGCACGATATACTGAAACAGGGAATTGTGTGATTGTTAAAATTTTGATAAAGCAGAATTTATAAAATGCCAAATCATAGCATTGACGAAATCTTTAAAAGCGCCGAGACAAATCATAGTCTTGAACTATTCGATAAAAAGCTTATATCATCAATAGATATTTTTGAAAAAAATGGCAAACCCTATCTCAAATGTTTTGGCTCTGACAAGGATCGTCCGGCTAAACCTGAAGAAATAGTCCGTCAACTCTTCATAAAAAAACTTCTTGACACTTACGGCTATCCAAAAGAGCGCATTCAGGTTGAAAAAGATGTCTGGTTCGGCTCCGGCGTATCTGACAAGCGAGCCGATATTGTAGTTTTGCATAAAGACCTCGAACATCCGTACATAATCATTGAAGTTAAAAAACCTAACCGCAAAGACGGCATAGAGCAGCTCAGGTCTTATTGCAATGCCGAGGGTTCACCGATTGGAATCTGGACTAACGGCTCTGAGATCGTTGTCCTTCATCGTGAAGAACCAAATGTGTTTACTAATATCTCCGATATTCCAACGGTTGATCAGTCTTTACAGGATGTTATTCAAGAACTGTGGACGCTTGAGAAACTAACAAAACAAAACAAACTTGTAACGGAAAAATTATCTCTTAGAAGGCTGATTGAAGATTTAGAGGATCTCGTCCTTGCTAATGCAGGAGTTGACGCCTTTGATGAGGTCTTCAAACTGATTTATGCCAAGCTCTATGATGAATGGGCTGCAAAAAATGTCAGAAGCAGAAGGGATAAAATATACTTCCGAATCTATGGAGAATCGCCGGGGGAGCTTTACGAAAAAATAAACGGTCTTTTTAACGAAGCTACAAACAAGTGGAAGGGCGTATTCAATCAGATGGATAAGATAGAACTACCGCCTAACCATCTCAAGACATGCGTCTCATTTCTACAAGATATAAAGCTTTTTAACTCAAACCTTCAGGTTATTGACGAAGCCTTTGAATATCTGGTTACGCAGGTTGCAAAAGGCGCAAAAGGCCAGTATTTTACTCCTCGACATGTAATTGACATGGCTATAAAAATGCTGAATCCAAAAGAGACAGAAAAGGTTATTGACACAGCGTCAGGTTCATGCGGTTTTACTGTTCATTCAATACAATATATAGCTGGAGAGCCAACCTCTCCCACGGGCTTGCCTGAACACGCCAGAGAATTCGCGCAGAACAATATATTCGCGATTGATTTTGATAACAGGTCAGTAAAAATAGCCAAAGCGATTAACCTTATTGCAGGCGACGGCAAGAGCAATGTTTATAAGCTCAATGCGCTTGATTCATCATCGTGGGACGACGAAGGCAAGGCAGCCTTTCGGCCTATGCTCACCCGTTTCCCCCATGACAAAGCAAAAGACGAGGATAACAGAAAAAACTTTAAAATTTTCGACTTTGACCTGCTTTTAACCAATCCACCGTTTGCAGGAAATATAAAAGAAAAGCAGATACTTAAAAATTATCTCCTTGCAGAAAAGAGGGGCAAGACCGTTTCAAAGATAGGAAGGGACATTCTTTTTATTGAGCGGAATCTGAATTTTATCAAACCCGGCGGCAGGATGGC
>JBBIUL010000068.1:0-9551 GCA_037440265.1 Nitrospira sp.
CTTGACAGCAAAACTGGAGATGAGATCATGAACATCTTCAAAAGGCTTCATGAGGAGGGGAGCACGATCGTCCTGATTACTCACGACAAAGATATTGCGAAGCATGCATTAAGGTCATATTGTATCAGAGACGGAGAACTCGCAGTTCACCAGGCGACAGCG
Organism: Nitrospira sp.; assembly: GCA_037440265.1. Taxonomy (GTDB): domain Bacteria; phylum Nitrospirota; class Thermodesulfovibrionia; order Thermodesulfovibrionales; family UBA6898; genus JBBIUL01. The sequence continues at coordinate 163 of JBBIUL010000068.1, forward strand.
TGGATATCAAGGAAACCATAAGACTCAGTATAAGGAACATCAGGGCCCATAAAGTGAGGTCTGCATTGACCATGCTCGGCGTCATTATTGGCGTTGCCGCTTTCGTGTCCATGCTGGCAATGGGTGAGGGCGCGAAACAGAAGATCGTGAGAGAGATTGAGTCCCTCGGTACGAATGTGATTTTTGCAGAGCCTTTATCTGCAAAAGGAGAAAAGGCAGAGGCCAATATGCTGAAGTATTCGGACTTCACAGGGCTGAAAAAGGATTTAAGACTCGTCGGGGAAATTGCTCCTTCTATATCCATTGATACAACGATTATCTATAAAGGCAAATCTATAAAGGCCGTAGCAGAGGGAACAGATCCTGCCTACCGTTTTATCAGAAATCATTTCCCGGATAAGGGTCGGTTTTTGATAGAGCAGGATATGAACTCGTGGGAGAGAGTTGCGGTTATCGGGACAAATGTTGCATACGAGTTGTTCGGCAGAGAAGACGCGATAGGCAAAGATATACTGGTTTCCGGGCAGCGATTTGTTGTTGTCGGGGTAATGAAATATAAACCTCAGACGCTTTATCTAAAATTCAATGACAAGGTGTTTATTCCGGCAACCACTGCAATGAAATTTCTGACCGGGAACCAGGGACTTGACAAAATACAGTTCAGCACCAGGGAAAATACAATGGTAGCTGATGCCTCCGCCGAGATAAAAACAAGATTGCTTCAGTATCATAACGGCAGGGAGGATTTTGTGCTGAGCACACAGGAGCAGTTCCTTTCCACGCTTACCGAGACCTCAAGGACGCTGAAGATACTGCTTGGGAGCATTGCTGCGATCTCACTGATTGTGGGCGGGATAGGGATAATGAATATCATGCTTGTTTCGGTCATGGAAAGGACACGGGAGATAGGATTGAGGATCGCGCTTGGCGCAACACCACAGGATATATTGAGACAGTTTCTCCTTGAATCGATCTTCCTCGCGATGATCGGCGGACTGACCGGTGTCTTTTTGGGTGTTGTGACGAGTCAGGCTACTGGTATATTTTTTACCGTAATACTCCCGGGCAAAGAGGTCTGGAACGCTGTGGTTACCCCTGAATCTGTTGTTGCCGTTATGTTTTTTGTGCTTATTGTAGGCACTGCCGCCGGACTATTGCCGGCTGTTAAGGCATCAAGGCTGGATCCTGCAGAGGCATTAAGATATGAATAAGAGGAATGTCATAAAAGTTCTTTTGTCACTTTTTATTGTGCTCTCTTTTGCCGTTAATCCTCTATACGCGGATAATCAGAAAAAAGTGCTGAGTCTTGCCGAATGCCTTGATGCTGCCGTCAACAATAACCTCTCGCTGAAAAAAGCGGACAAGAAACTGGAGTGGGGAGATAGCAGGATCGGCGAGGCAAAGGCAGATTATTTCCCAAGACTTGATTTTAATGCAGAATATTTCAGGACAGACAGTTCTTTTGGTAAGAACGCTGATTACAGTACGTCTTTTGACATGCGGCATACCCTGTTTGATTTTGGAGCAAGGGCTTCACAGGTAAAAATTGAGAGAATCAACCTTGAGTTGTACAGATATGAAAGAGAAGGAGAGCTGCAAAAGACTCTCTCGGCAGTAAGACAGGAGTACTATTCCGGCATTGGTGAAAAAGGCGATATCATTTTCCTGCATTTAAAAAAACAACTGCAGGAGAAAAAGATAGAGACGGTTAAAGAGATGGTTGAGGCCGGACTTGCCCTTGAAAAAGATGTTCTAAGCGCTGAGAGGGAACTGCTGGAGTCAGAAAACAGCTTGAGAGCAAAAGAAGAGAGCCTTCATGTTATTATGGCACGCTTGTCGCAGCTGACAGGCATTGAAAATGCCGGCGACTATGATTTGGAAGAGCTTGATTCGCTTTTGGAAAAGAATAAGGCGGAAATAAACGAGAAGGATGCAGTGCAGAAGTCCTTTCAGAACCGGCCGGAACTGAAGGCATATGATGAAAAAAGAGCCGGTGCCGTTGAGAAAATATCAAGAGAAAAAAAGCTGGCCTTCCCGTCACTGTCATGGGGGCTGAACTATGTTTTCGGGGGAGCCAAGTTTTTATTCGAACGTGGGATAACGATCAGCGGGATATTGAACATCCCGCTCTTCAGAGGTTTTGCAACGAGGCACCGGATAAAACAGGCCGAGGCTGAACTTGCAATGCTTGAGAAGGAGCTGGATATCAAAAAACAGGATATCGAAATTGAGGTGAGATCGTCTATCAAAGACCTTCACGCAGCATCCAAGGGGATTGAGATGAAAAAAAAGTTGCTTGATGAAGCACTTTTTGATTTAATGGTAGCTGAAGAAAAATACCATGTGGGGCTTGCATCTGAAATTGATATAATGAAAGAGCAGGTCAGATTCGGGCAGGTCTCAAAAGAGTACAATGACAGCGTTCTTGAACATCTGAAGGCTCACGATAAGTATGAGCTCTCTACCGGCAAGATAACGCTCAAAGAAGACTGAGTCATGGAATAACATAAAACAACAAGGAGGGTTTTATGGCAAGCATAGCAAAAAAGATTACCATCAACGCACCGGTTGAAAAAGTATTTGCTTTTTTGACCGACCCTGAAAACTGGACAAAGTATGTTACCAGTCTGATAGACGTGAAAGACGTTTCATCGCAGAAAGCTGAGGCGGGAACAACATTCAAATGGACATACCGTATGTTCGGCATGAACTTTCACGGGAAGGGAGAGGTTACGGAAAACGTCAGGAACAAAACATTCGGCCTCAAGATGCAGGGGAGTTTCCCGATAATCGAATCATATACCTTTGCATCGCTGCCTGAAGGCACAGAATTGTCATTTGACATCCAGTATGAAATACCCGGCAAGATCATGGGTGTCCTTGCCAACAAGGGCCTCATGGAGAAATTAAACAAAAAAGAGACTGAAAATGTACTTTCTAAAGTCAAGCTGCTCTGCGAGGAACTCTGACCTGGCGTTGCGATGAAGAGGTCCATGCCGAGGTTCCTTTTCTGTTGCCGTTTTTATTGATTGCATTGTGCAAGCCTTGAAGAGAAATGCATATCCGATCGAATCTGTTATGTTTACCCCGCAGCTTTTCTTATCTTTATTGACGGCAAGTACTCTGCGGGTAGACACTAAATAGTGTATTCCCTGATGAGCCAAAACACCAGCGGACTCGGTGCATTTATCGGATTAAGCAATACAGTCTGCATAAAGTGTGTTATGACTTGTTATTAATGCGGAATACTGATATATTTTCTGATTATCGGACAATTGAATATGCACTGTAACAGGAGTATATAATGAGCCAGTCACTAGGAGTGCTTATCATGATGAACAACTATTTCCACGACGTGGCAACAGCCCTGCTGCTTGCAAGCGGCGTTGCCATGTGGGTAATAGTCAAGCGGCTTGAACATACCACTCAGAGAGCTGTTCTGGAATATTTCCTGAACATCTACAGCGGGATAACACGCCTTGCAAAAATTTCGCTTGTATGGATCCTTGTCGGGGGAGTACCCCGGACGATTGCCTATCAGGAATTCGAATGGGCGAATGCCCTTGGCAACAACCAGATTCCTGCCCTGATCGTAAAACATATCCTTGCCTTTCTGTTCGTAGGCACAGGTGCCTATCTGTGGGTAAAACTCAGCAGAAGGGTCCGGGAAATTAAGACCTCCCTCAAATGACGCCTCTCTTTGTCATTCTTGTCTTTGCTTCGCTGTATGCTGTCTCAATCATGGGAGACAGGAAAGGGACACTCTGTTATCTCGGGGCGCTGCTGCTGCACCTTGGGTACATTATCTTCCGGTCAGTCAGACTTGAACAGGTGCCTGTCACAAACACACATGACATCCTCATCATGATGTCTTTTCTGGCCGCACTCAGTTTTCTTTATCTTTATTTTAGAAAAAAGGTTGAAAACCTGATGAATGTTCTGCCTTTCCTGCCGTTTACCCTGAGCATCCTGGCTGTTTTTTATGAACGGATGGATACGATTAGTCCGAACATGAACTCAATATGGTTTTACCTGTATATGATTCTTTTTATTGCCGGGTTCTCACTGATGGGAATCGGATCTGTCCTCGGCCTTATGTATCTGAAGAAACAGCATTCAGAGGTTGAAGGACTCCAGTACCGCTTTACACTCGCCGGATGGCTTCTGTTTTCCTGCTCGCTCATCGCAGGCAGTGTGTGGTTTTATCTTGCGCATGGGGTATACTGGCTCTGGACCGCAAAGGAACTCTGGACGACGATTGTATGGTTCTATTACAGTTTCTACCTGCATGCACGGCTTCTTAATTCACTGAAAGGGCAGTTTGCCGCTGAATTTGGTGCTGCAGGTTTTCTTGTAATGCTCTTTTCCTATCTCGGGGTTACGCCGATACTGGGCAGCCCGTGGACTCAGTTCTGATGCTGAAACTACTGACTTCTTTGAAAACAACCCTATACCTCATTGGAATCAGCATCCTGGTTTTTCTTGCCGGTTCTCTTTATATTCCGAAGAATCTTGAAATATTTTCAGAGATAAATGATTTCCCTCTTTTCCAGTGGCTCTATAACAACCGGGACTATCCGGCTAAAACGTACTGGATATATGCAGAAATACTCCTGATGGCCTTTCTGTCTGTCAACATGGTTGTCTGCACGATTGAAGCGCTGCTTGAAAAACTCTCAAGAAGAACACTTATTCAGAGGCTGTCGCCGCATATCCTGCATGCAGGCGTGCTCCTCGTCCTGTTCGGCCATCTCGTGAGCGGGACTGTTGGCTTTAAAAAGGACATAACCATGTATATGGGTGAAACAACCGAAGTGGATGATCTTGTGGTAAGCCTCAAACAGATCGAACTGGTCTATATTAAGGGTGAAAACCAGCAGCGGTGGCGTGCCTCGGTGTCAGTAGACGACAAAGGCGAACTGTTCCATGCTGTAATTGAACCTGCAAAACCTTTTTTTGTGAGCGGACTCGGCCTGTTTGCGAAGTCAGCGGATGAGAATGGACGCCTTGTGCTCGGCGTAGTGCATGACCCCGGGGTCAAATGGGAAATTGCGGGCGCACTGCTGTTTCTGGTCGGTGCAGCAGGGATATTTTTATCCAAATATAGTAAATTATAGGTATAGAATTTGCTTATCAGGAGGTTGATATGGGCAAAAGCATTATTATGGGAACAGTGCTCGGACTTGTGGGAGGGATACTGTTTTCGATACTGTACTTCGGCGAGACCCAGTTAACAACTCCCATGGCTTTTGTTCACGAAGTTTCCGGGGCATTCCTCGGCATGCTCTTTGGCTGGATCGCGGGTCTTTACAAACAAATGAAAAAGACCGGATAGCTTTGTGAAAAAAGGGTATCTTACCGGGCTCGTTGTTCTCGTCTTTGCAGGTATAGTCCTTTTATCTTACTCCGGAGGCGGGCTCCCCAAAGAATTCCCTGCCCCTGACTTTGCCATAGACGAAATTTTTCACGAAAACACGATATTGTTTTCAGAGTACCATGGAAGACCGCTCCTTCTCTATTTCTTTGCAAGCTGGTGAAAGCGCTGCGAGGAGGAGATACCCTTCGTGAAAAGGGTCGAGAAGACATACGAAAAAGAGAGGCTGAAGGTGATCTGGATCGGGTTTCAGGACAAAAAAGAGAATATAAAAAGATATATGCTGAAGCATGACGTCAATGAAGGAGTCGGTTTTGATAAAGACAACCAGGTATCCAAAAACTATGGCATACGCTATGGTGCAGGGGTTGTCGTCATAAGCGCTGAAGGCATAGTGAAGGCCAGGGTGCCGAAAGGTTTTTCAGAAAAGACACTGATTGAAGCAATAGAATCAGTCCTATATGAAGGAGACACGCAGAAGATATGAAAAAGAAAAAGATACTCTTTATCACCCCTCCCTTTCATGCCGGGGTCGTTGAGGTAGCCGGCAAGTGGGTTCCGCTGTACTATGTGTACCTTGCAGGTGCCACAAGGCAGGCCGGATATGAAACAGAGATATATGATGCCATGACCAAGGATGTCGGATACATGGAAATTGAGGAGAAGATCCGGGACTCAAAACCGGACTTTGTTGCGGTCTCTGTCATAACCTCGACCGCACCTGATGCAATAAAGGTCGTTGAGCTTGCAAAGAGCATTAATCCGGCGATCAGAACCATTATGGGCGGTGTTCATGCATCGTTTATGTTTGATGAGATGTTTTCTCGTACTGATGCAATCGATTTTATCATCAGGGGGGAAGGTGAAATTACCATAGTCGAACTGCTGGATGCCGTTTCCATGAATAAAGACATGGGGTCGGTCAAAGGGATTGTCTATCGTGAAAACGGAAAGATAGCCGTAACACCCCCAAGGCCTTTTATGGAAAGTCTTGACGGATTGCCGATGGCCTGGGACCTTCTCGACTGGAATGACTATAAATATTTCATCCTTCCGGGGTCGCGCCTCGGCGCAGTCTGTACATCGAGGGGTTGTGACAAGGAATGCACATTCTGTTCGCAGCAGAAATACTGGATGAAGACCTGGAGGGCAAGGACACCCGAAGATATCGTAGAAGAGATGCTTACGCTGCGCAATGAGTACGGAGTCACTGTTGTGCTCTTTACTGATGATTATCCCACTCCCGACCGTCAGAGGTGGGAACGTCTCCTTGATCTTATCATAGAGAAAAAGGTCGACATGAAGATACTCATGGAGACCAGGGCAGTGGACATCATCCGTGATGAAGACATTCTTCATAAGTACCGCAAGGCAGGGATTATCCATATTTACGTCGGAACCGAGGCTACCGAACAGGAAAGCCTTGACTATATCAAGAAGGACTTGAGCATCGAAGAGTCAAAGAAGGCGCTTTTACTTCTCCGCGAGGCAGGAATTATCACAGAGACGTCCATGATACTGGGCTTCCCCGATGAAACAGAGGACTCAATTGCACGAACGCTCGAACTTGCACTCGAGTTCAATCCTGACTTTGCTCATTTCCTTGCAATTGCACCATGGCCGTATTCCGACATCTATCAGGATCTCAAAGACTATGTCGTGGAGTATGACTACCGTAAATATAACCTTATCGACCCGGTGATAAAACCTAAAGCAATGACCCTTGAGGAACTTGACAAGGCTATTATCGACTGCTACAGGGCTTTTTACATGAACCGGTATGCCGAGATGACGCTCGAAGAAAAAGATGAGTTCAAGAAAAAGTACATGATGACCTCAATGAAGCTTATGATGAGCAATTCTTTCATAAAAAAGAAGATCGGCGCTATTGGAGAAATGCCTGAAGAGGTCAGGAAGATCATAGAATTAGCATAGCATTGCCATGACATTATTCCTTATTGCCCTGAGGGAAGGTCTTGAATACGGGGCCATCCTTCTTCTTCTGACGGGTGTTTTCTCGGAACAGAAAAAGACTATAGTGGCTTCAGGGGTTTTTGCAGTTGCTTCCGGCGTTATCCTGACCATTCTGCTTTTCCCTATCTCTGGCATTGTTTCCAGTGCATATACTGCAGGCATGTTCTACGGTTTCATTCTGCTCCTCCTGATGTCCCTCATCACTGGCCGGAGCCCTGTGTATCCTGTCCTTGCCGTGATATTTGCACTGCTGCTTCCCTCTGCACACTTGACCGCTGTGATTTTTGACGAAATGAACCTGAAGGGATGGACCTCTTTTTTTTCAGCTGCTGGAGGATTTGCCATTTCCGGGGGGATATTCTTCTTTTCCCTTAAGACCCTGCCTGTGAGAGCACTGAAAAAATTTTTCAGCACAAATGGAGTCATGGCGGTGCTCGCATCGTTCTGTTTTGTCTTCGGGGGATTGAACGAGTTCGATAACGCCGTGATCATTACAACGCTCCAGAAAGGCATTTTTGCTTTTCTACAGTCGTTTATGCCTTTTTTCAGACATCTTCTTCTCATTCCTCACGGCAACAACAGTCCGCCGGCCCTTGAAATGATAGTCGGGTTCTTTGCTTCGCAGAGAGTTGCCATGGCACTGACTGCGCTTATTCTTTTTGTCCCTCCGCTCATGATATTTTCAAGGCTTATTTTCACTCCTGAACCAGGGACTGAGGGGATTGAAAAAAAGGCGGACAGGAGAAAAATCCTCTCTGCTTATCTGAATGAACTTTTACGAAAAGGTACCCCGCTCATTTCATCCCTCATAGTGAGCATAGTGCTTCTTCATGCTGCAAACCTTGCCATCAACCCGACCTATGACCCTGAGCCTGAACCCGTGATGGCAGAAGGGGATACGATAAAAATACCACTGATGAACAAGGCCGGCGATATTTCTGACGGCAAATTAAGGAAATATTCATTTGCAAAAGACGGCAGTGACTACATATTCATCATAATGATGAAGCCCGACGGAGAAGTCGTTGCTGTGCTCGATGCCTGTGAAGTCTGCCCCCCGAGAGGATATGTGCAAAAGGGCAGTCACGTGATATGCAAATACTGCAATACCCCCATACCTCTGGATACCCTCGGTCATCCCGGGGGATGCAATCCTATCCCAGTGAGGAGCATTGTTGAAAATGACAGCATCTCTGTAAAGGCCAGTGAAATAATCAGCGCTTACCTCAAAGAGGCAGGCAAGGAAACCGGGTCTGTGCTGAGATGAATTTTATGAAATCCTACAAAACCGGGAAGGTCTCTTTCATTCTTATAGCTCTTATTACCGGCATCTATCTTTCTGGCACATTTGGAAGTGGGGATCCATGGTCCCAGTTTGTGGATTTGATGAAAAACAATACAGCAGTAAAGATTGTTGTTGTCTTAACGAGTGTTCATTTTCTGTTTGCGGGTATATTCAGGTTCTCTGCGGGCAGGCTGAAACAACTGCCGTCTTCCTTGTCCCTTCTTTCCATCTCGATGATAATCGGTGGAATATTTCTGTCTGTGATGTTCAGGGAATCAGAAACCGTGAGGCTAAGCGTTGCTGAACAGACAAAAGGGGGCATGCTGATAGAAGATATACACTTGGATATTCCTGACACTATAGTTCTAATCGGCGAAAACGCCGCTATGAAGAGCGTAAAAACTGGGGCAGTTATTCAGGACAAAGGAAAGCAATTGGACCTCAGTCCTTACCCGTTCAGTCAGACCTCTTCAGGTTATGCGTTTATCAATGATGCCGGCTTGTCGCCGTCATTTGAAATTGCTTATTCAGGCGAAAAATCAAAACTGTCAAAGCTGGACCTTTTTCCTCCCGACAAGAAAACTGTCACAGGGCTTCACCCTGATCTGAAAATAGAAGTTTCTTTTGAACCGGAAAGGGAATTCGAGAAAGGGCGGCTTACTGCAAGAGAGTATAACCTGTTACGTCCAAAATACCGTGTTGTTGCAAAAAGAGAGGATACCGTCTTGCTCGATACAGTAGTGTCAGACCACAGTT
>JBBIUL010000069.1:0-9551 GCA_037440265.1 Nitrospira sp.
TGATTTCAAAGACCCCCCATGCCATTATCCAGTGTGAGAACTGCCACGGAGCTGCACGGGAACACCCCTCTGACCCTCCAAAGCTTGAAATCGACAAGACCCGGGAGCAGTGCCTGAGATGCCATACTACTCTGCGCTACCCGACGAGCGGACGGGCCGATATCCGGGGCATCAACCCACAGGAGCATAACCCTGACATTGAGTGCTCGATGTGCCACAACCCGCATAAGCCTTCACTGGAGGGACTGAAATGATAGACAGGAGAGACTTTCTGAAATATACGCTCAGAGGACTGGCAGGCGCGACTCTTTCACTCGGTGCGATTGAGATCATAAAGCCGGGAAAGCTGCTCGCCGCCCCTGCCGACACCTCAAAACTCAGGTGGGTATTCCTTGTAGACACTTATAAATGTGTGGGGTGCGGCTTCTGCGTAAAGGCGTGCAAGAACGAAAACGAGATTCCGTACGATGCCAATGTCACCCGGACCTGGGTCGAGCGCTATGTGATCACCAGGGAAGGAAAGGTGTTCGCAGACTCGCCGAAAGGCGCCCGGGACGGGTTCACGACCAGCAGGATAGACCTCGGCAAGGGGAATTTCGAAGACATACAGGACGCTGACATTAAGAAGGCATTTTTTGTTCCCAAGCTCTGCAACCAGTGCGAGAACCCTCCGTGCGTCCAGGTCTGCCCTGTCGGCGCAACCTACCAGGCCCCTGACGGTGTCGTGCTGGTCGACAGGACCTGGTGCATCGGCTGCGGGTACTGCATCATGGCATGCCCGTACGGCGTACGGTTTTTCCACCCGGTCCATCACACTGCCGAGAAATGCAACTTCTGCTACCACCGGATATCAAAGGGTATGAACACTGCCTGCGTTGATGCCTGTCCGTTCGGCGCCCGCCAGATCGGCAACATCAAGGACCCGAACGACCCTGTGTCAAAGATCATCTCAACACAGAGGGTTTCGGTCCTGAAGAGCGAATACGGAACAAAGCCGCAGGTCTATTATATCGGCAAAGACGAGGAGGTGCGATAGCCATGGTCCATGGTGAATTCTGGACACTGAAGGAGCTCTTTGTAACGCCCAATGAGTATATCTACTGGAGCATCCAGATCGTGATGTACCCGTTCATGACCGGGCTCGTTGCAGGCGCATTCGTCCTTTCGTCCCTCTATCATGTCTTTGGGATAAAACAGCTGAAAGAGATGGCCCGATTCGCGCTCGTTTTTTCATTCGCCCTCCTCTTTGTCGCCCCGATGCCCATCGTTCTTCATCTTCAGTATCCTCTGCGGGGCATCAATGTGATGATGACACCCCATTTCACGTCTGCAATCGCGGCATTCGGAATAGTCTTTTCAACGTACGGCGCCATCGTTGCATCCGAACTATGGTTCATGTACCGCAAGCATTTTGTCGACACCTCGCTCGCGCTGAAGGCAAAGACAGACCGCTCGCTTGTTGAAAATATTCAGTATCTTGTCTTTACTGCATTGACGCTCGGCGCCTTCGATGTTTCGGAAGAAGCGCTGAAAAAAGACGAAAAGGCGATCAAGATTCTCGCCGGGATAGGCATACCGGTCGCCTGCTTCCTCCACGGGTATGCAGGGTTTATCTTCGGCTCAGTCAAGGCAAACGCCCTCTGGATGACCCCTCTCATGCCGGTCATATTCATCATGTCTGCCGTGGTTTCCGGTATCGCGCTCTGCATGCTCACCTATATCGTCACCATGGAACTGAGGAAGATTCTTGCATCGAGGAGCAAGACCCCGTATCAGCTCTATCAGTCAAAGGAAGACCTCAAGAGCGTTGAGATCCATGTCATACAGATGACTGCAAAATACCTCCTCTTTTTCCTTATCTTCGCCATTACGCTCGAACTGCTCGACCTTATCTTCAGGGGATACACCGCAGTCAAGTCATGGGACGTGCTCAGGAGCGTAATATACGGGATGGACTTCACCAAGATATTCATATTGCAATATGGCCTCGGGAACCTCATCCCCTTCATGATCTTCCTGATACCGGGTCTTACGATCAGGAGAACCATCATAGGTGTTATACTGGTGCTCTTCGGCGTCTTCATGATGAGATACAACGTTGTTATCGGCGGACAGGCATTCTCCCTGACCTTTGCAGGCTATATGCATTACCACCTGCCGATCATCCCCCATAACATGGAAACGTTCAAGGAAGGGCTGATGGGCGCGCTCATGATCGGGATCATGCCGTTCCCCCTGTTCTGGATGCTGAACAAGATCTTTCCGGTATTCGCCGTCAAGGACAGTCACTGATGGCAGGGGAAATATCCCGGCGCAGGCGAAATGATCTATTTTCCCGCTTGCAAAGCGGATGCTTATAACTTATACTTAAAAATAATTCGTTCACAAAAAAATAAAACAAAAAAACGAGGCGAAAAGGCAGTCAGTGAGAATAGTCTTCTCATTCTTATTACTACTTCTTTTACTTATCTTCCCGGGTTCTGCTGCGCGCTCCCAGGATGACGATATTCCGAAGAAATTCTTTGTGCCCCCGCCTCCCTTCTCGGAAGGCATCTTCCCCTGCTCGCAGTGCCATGCCGGCATGCCTGCGAACCCAAAGCGCAGGGCTCTCTCCATGCACAGCGAAATATCAGAAGGCTTTAATCATGCCAAGGAACAGAGATGGTGTCTCGACTGCCATAATCCTGACAACAGAGACAAATTAAGGCTCGCAAGCGGCAGGACTATTTCTTTTGAGGAATCATATTATCTCTGCGGACAATGCCACGGCACTACATTCCGCGACTGGAGATTCGGTGTCCATGGACGGAGGACCGGCCAGTGGAACGGCAAGAAAGAATACCGCCTCTGCGTACACTGCCACAATCCTCACCAGCCCAGGTTTAAACCGCTGCAGCCTTTGCCGCCTCCCGAACAGCCGGGAGACATAAAGTATAAGGAATTGTCGGCAGACCAGATACCCTTGAACCCGCTGGGGGACATAAAATAAGGTGAATTACTTATGAAACCGGAAAACGACAAAAAAAAGGCATGTCATACTCTGAGCCGCAGGAGTGTTCTCAAGGGAGGACTGCTCGGGCTCGCGTCCCTTGCAATCCCGGTCGGTTCTGCAGACGCTTCTATCTGGGAGGCCTTTTTCCAGAAACATTTCCGCGAGATGAACGAAAATGAGATTGCAGCGGTCATCAAACGACTCGAGAAAGAATACGCCGATAAATTCAAGACCCAGTTCAGGATCAAGACCTCCAAGTCCCTTCCGGGCACACTCTTCGGATACGGGCTTGATCTCTCACGGTGCATCGGCTGCCGCCGCTGCGTCTATGCCTGCGTGCGCGAGAACAACCAGTCCAGAGACCCGCAGATACACTGGATAACCGTGCTCAGGTTCAAAAAAGGAGAGAAGTGGGTTAATGACCTTGAGGCGTCGCAAAAATATTACTTCCCAGAAGCTGTGCCTGAAGACGGCCATTTTTATATGCCGGTGCAGTGCCAGCAGTGCGAAAACCCGCCCTGCGTCAGGGCATGCCCCACACAGGCTACCTGGAAGGACCCTGACGGCATTGTCGTAATCGACTACAACTGGTGCATCGGCTGCAGGTACTGCATGGCAGCCTGCCCCTATGGAGCACGAAAATTCAACTGGGGCAAGCCACGGATATCGCAGAAAGAATTGAATACGGAAACCCATTACCTCGGCAACAGACCGCGTTATATCGGTGTTGTCGAAAAATGCACGTTCTGCGTCCAGAGGGTGCGTGAAAACCCCGGGAAATATCCTGCGTGCGTTGAGATATGCCCTGTCGGCGCCCGAAAATTCGGGAACCTTCTCGACCCCAAGAGCGAAATCAGGTACATCATTGACCATAAACGGGTATTCCGTCTTAAGGAAGATCTGAATACAAACCCGAAGTTTTATTACTTCTTCGCAACATAACGGTTGGCTGGAGGATTTACATGCTGCTTATGATTAAAAACTTTTTCATTGCCCTTCGGCAGATACTGATCGGCAACAGGAACTATTACCTCTGGCTCGGCTTTCTGACATTCCTTATCGTGATCGGCGCCAGCGCCTATATCGACCAGATCAACAAGGGACTGATTACCAGCGCCATGAGGGACCAGGTCTCCTGGGGCCTCTATATCTCTAACTTCACCTTCCTGGTCGGCGTTGCTGCAGCAGCAGTACTCCTTGTCATCCCTGCGTATATCTATAATTTCAAGCCGATCAAGGAAATCGTGCTCTTCGGAGAACTGCTTGCCATCACTGCAATCACCATGTGCATACTCTTCATTATTGTCGACCTCGGCCAGCCATTGCGTGTATGGCATATCCTGCCTGTCTTAGGTGAAATGAACTTTCCGGCTTCACTCCTTGCATGGGACGTTATTGTGCTGAACGGCTACCTTGCTATAAACGTAATCATCGCTTTTTATGTGCTGTACCGGCTTTCAATCGGCAAAGAGTACAAGATGTCCATTATAGGTCCGCTCATCATCCTCTCCATCCCCTGGGCAGTCAGCATCCATACCGTAACCGCATTCCTCTACAACGGGCTTCCGGCGAGGCCGTTCTGGAACGCATCGATTCTTGCGCCAAGGTTCCTTGCCTCAGCCTTCTGTTCAGGCCCTGCGCTCATGATCATGCTGTTTCAGATCGTACGCAAATTAACAGATGTTGAAATCGAAAATCGCGCGCTCTTCAAAATCTCTGAGCTGATCGCCTATGCCATGGGCCTCAACCTTTTCCTCCTCGGCGCTGAGGTTTTCAAGGAATTCTATTCAGGCAGCATCCACTCGTTCCCCATCAAGTACCTCTATTTCGGTCTCCATGGCCACAACAACCTTGTCCCGTGGATATGGTTTGCAACGATCCTCAATATCACGGCTTTCTTCCTGTTCCTGCTGCCGAAGACCCGGGAGAACTTTACCACGCTGAACATGGCATGCCTTTTTGTAATTGCAGGCGTCTACATTGAGAAAGGCATGGGCCTGATAATACCCGGATTTGTCCCCGACACACTCGGCGAGATTTATGAATATACACCGACCACTTCAGAGATACTGGTAACCATCGGCATCTGGGCAATCGGCGCCATGATCTATACCTTCCTGCTCAAATTTGCAATACCCATCTATACCGGCAAGTTGCGCTTTAAGACCCGGGAACAGACGGCATCGTCTCCTTCTGCACATTAGCCGGAAGCCTTGCTGTATTATGCAGAAACGGGTTCTGCCCACTGTCCTATCGACCTGTCACGTTCCGGATTCATGAGCACAAATGGTTTCAACAAATGCAGGAAAGGACAAAACGTTGTTCAGGAAAATAATGTGTGGCGCTCATCCCCCAATGAAAAGAATAAGTCAAAACGATTGCATTAGGATAGGGGAAAAGCGGGAAGAGTTACTCCTTCGGGGGCTTTGGAAGCAAAAGCAGGATAATGCCCATGCCGGCAAAAAGGAGCATCAGGAATGCCGAGAAGTTCCTCCTGAACTGGAGTTCTGAAAAAGTCTCACGCATTTTCTGTTCAAGCACGATCAGCCGCTGAGAAAAAAGATCAGTGTTATTTTTCACAAGGGTCACGTCTACGCTGTGGAACAGGGCCCGGAATTCAGCATGCGTGCTGAACAGTGTTCTCTCCTCCTCATCAACAAAAACACCGGACTTCCTTAGTGAGTCAATACCTCCTTCGATCTCCTGGATTTTTTTCTCAACAACAAAGAGCGCCTGTTTCATCTCCCTGGCCCTGTCATATGAGTGGCATTGGGAGCAGAGCTGCTCATTGATGATATCGATATGCGCTTTCTGGATATAGTTGCCTTTCTTATGCGACCCGTGACAGGTAACGCAGCTCGGACCGTTCCGGGAGGCCTTAAGCGCCTTCCCATGCCCGCTTTCAAGGAAGTGCTTTAATATGCCGATATGGCATTTGCCGCAGAGATCAGGGATATCAGCAGGCTTCGGCACCCCGATAAACCCCCGCTGGTGAGACATTGCCATGGATGCATCCTTCGGATCCCCTCCGTGGCAGTCATGGCAGGAGACGTTGTTTTCATAGTGGACCGTCATCTTCCACTGCACCGGGACATTTTCATCAGCAGTTGGTTTGAAGGAATGGCATCCTATACAGCTGCTCTCCTCCACCTGCTCGCCTGCCCACGGCTTTGTCAGGAACTCCCGTTCGAAATCCTCCCGGTATCCTGCATGCACCACTGCAGCGAAGGCAGCAAAGAGGATGCACGAGTACAGTATCAGCTTCCTGATCATTTCATACCCCAAAACATCAACAGGACCCAGAGACACATGAGGGCAATAAATACTCCCCTGAGGACAGGTCTCTTGAGGATGTTCTTCTCTTTGTGGGTATCGAGGAACGGCCAGACGATAAAAATGCTCACGAGTATAATCTGTATGCTTATACCGAGGAACTTGTTGGGTATGAGCTTCAGCATCTGGTAAGGAGCGAGGAAGTACCACTCCGGTCTTATAAGGGCCGGGGTCTTCAATGGATCTGCAGGCGTATTGGCCTCAACAGGCAGAAAAAGTGTAGGAGCAAAGGTGATAATGGCAAACATAACGGAAATGTACACCAGCGCCATGAACATCTGTTTTTGGAAAAAATAAGGGTAATACGGGTACCCGTCAGTATGTCTCTTCTTCTGATACCGGTCCCATGCCCTGCTCTCTTCATCAGACTTGCCAAAAGGGGTAGAAGAAATCCCGATACGGCGTACCAGCAGAAAATGAACAGCCATAAACAGGAGAAACAGCGGAGGAAGGATCGAAACATGCAGTGCAAAAAAGCGGCTCAGGGTAGCGCCGGAAACATGCTCGGTCCCTCTGAGGACGTGCGCCAGAAAATCGCCGACAATGGGGAATGCGGTCGGCATGGAGGTCACGACTGTTGTTGCCCAGTAGCTCAGCTGCGACCACGGCAGGAGATATCCGCTCAGGCAGAACGCAAGGGTAAAGATGAGCATCACTGCTCCGCCGAGCCAGGTCATCTCACGGGGCTTTTTGTAGTTGCCCATAAAGAAAATGGTTATCATATGCATGAAGGCCGCGATTACCAGCAGATTGCTTCCGACCACATGTATCTGCCTGAAAAGCCAGCCATACGGGACCTTGCTCATGATATCCTGCACGCTCCGGAACGCATGGTCCGGATGAGGGATGTAATAGATCATCAGCACAATGCCTGAAAGCACCTGTATTGCATAGCCGACAAGGGAAACAAACCCGAGGGTATAAAACAGGTTTACGTTTTTGGGCACCATGCTGCCAGTGAGATTTGTCTTGACCAAATCATCGAGTCCGATCCGCATTTCAAGCCAGTCTCTTATTCCCTTTGACATGTCCTTATCCTAAGATGATACTGTCTCCTTCCACCCTGAGCGGCAGCTTCGGCAGCGGCTTCGGCGGTGGACCGGACATTACCTTTCCGTCAAGGTCAAACGTGCCTGCATGGCACGGACAGATTAACCTGCCGGCCTTCTTGTCGTAATCCACAAGGCATCCGAGATGTGTGCACACCCTTGTAAACGCAAGGACCCCTTTGGCCGGATGATTGATGACAATGGACGGCGTATTGTTGTATATGATCTCTTTTGCCTCCCCTGCAGGGATCTCACCCTTGGAGAGAACAAGAGATTTTTGTTTTGCCGCGGTCCGGGGCGGGGCAAGGAAGCGCAGCAGCGGATATGCAAAAGAAACTGCTGCACCCGAGCCGAGAAGGCCCAGAAGTACTCTCAGAAATTTACGCCGTTGCACTACGCCCCCACCTCGTTTTTTTGTTATCTTTTTTATCGAAGTTTAAGCAATACACTCCATCGTTGTCAAGCAAAAACCCGCACAGCATCATGGATATCCCGCTATCTTCATGTACAGCCGGTCCATGGTTCAGCCTTACACTGTCTTTCACAACCGGGTCAGACAACTCCTTCATACAACTATCATATCATGAATTTCTGCTATGCAAAAAAACTTGAATAACAAGGCGGGAATTGGGTACCTTATTACAGCAATCGCATGAATCACATGAGGGCACGCAGCAGGGACAATATGCTTCCCGCATGCGCGCAGCTTGAACAGGAGATTTTTTGGCAGGCAAGATATTCTCAAAGCAGTTCCTTCAGGCATGGACTGTAGGCCTCAATCTGGTCTTTTCAATCTTCATCGGGTTCGGCATCGGGTACTGGCTCGATGGTTTTTTCAATACATCCCCGTGGCTGACACTCATATTTTTCGTATTGGGTCTCATAGCAGGCTTCAGGGAACTGTTCAGGCTTGCAAAAAAACAGGACAATGGATCTGATAAGAAAGATTTATAGGAGTTCTCTCCTTGTCCTGATTCCAGTGTCGGTTCTATCGGCATTCATCGAATGGAAGAAACTCCCTGCCAGCATCATCATCGGCGGTATACTCGGACTGATAAATATCAAAGGCCTTGCATGGGGGGTCGAGGGGCTTCTGGGGACCTACAAGGCAAACGCAAAGATGATCATCTTCAGCTCATTTCGTCTCCTGGTCCTCTGTATCATCACTGCAGTCCTTGTGTACCTGAAACTGGTGAACATCTTCGGGATATTGGCTGGCTTCACGATCATCTTCACCATGCTGGTCATCGAGGGGCTGAAGTACGCCAAAGCGGACACAAAATAATAACCGCCCCGCCTGCAGATTTTTTATGTTGCAGATTTTTTATAGACAAACTCCACTTGATTTAATATCATTAATCTTGATCAACCCTTTTAGGAAAGCTCAATCGGGGAGGCTGCTGATGGGGGACAAACTCAAATACGAAAGATTTATATGGTTTCACAGCAGGATTAAACAGCTTAAATATCCCAATTCGTCTCATCTTGCTGAAAAGTTCGAGATATCAAACAGGACAGCCCAGCGCGATATTGAGTTCATGAAGGACAGACTGAACGCGCCTTTTGAATACGATCCGGCAAGAAAAGGATATTATTACACTGACGAATCGTACGAGATGCCTGCCCAGTGGTTCAGTGAAGACAACATAATAGCGCTCGCGCTTGCAGTACGGCTCGCCTCCTCTATCCCCGACACCGGAATAAAAGATGAACTCTGCGGATTGCTTGAAAGGGTCTTCATCCGCAGCAGCGTTGGAAAACTCTGTCTTGAGGACATAACCGAGAAAATATCCGTCAAAAACATAGAGTTTTCGAGGGTCGACGAGAAATATTTCCATGACATGGTAGACGCCCTCTTCAGGAAAGCGCCTGTGTCCATAGCATATTATTCTCCGCATACAAACAAAAAGTCAGTCCGGACGATACTGCCCCTTCATCTAATACAGTATATGGGAAGCTGGCACATAGTTGCCTTTTGCTCAAAGAAAAGAGATCTCAGAAATTTTGCGCTTTCAAGAGTAAAGGCGGTAAACGCAACCAATGAAGAGATACCCCTGCCCCCGAATCTTCCTTCGATAAAGGAGTATACCCGCAGGCACTTCGGGATCATCCACGGCGGTGAAACAAAAGAGGTATGCCTGAAGTTCTCACCTGCGGTTGCCGAATGGGTATATGAA
>JBBIUL010000070.1:0-9403 GCA_037440265.1 Nitrospira sp.
ATGCGACTAACCCGATAAACAGGTATGGCCTTTCGAAGCTGATGGGTGAAGAGTTTGTGAAAGCCCTGACAAACAGGTTCTATATCGTCAGGACATCATGGCTTTATGGAAGCAGCGGAAGAAATTTTGTTGACACAATCCTGCGCCTGCTATCCGAACGTGACAGCATCTCTGTTGTGAATGATCAGAAAGGATGTCCCACATATACCGTTGACCTGGCACTGAAACTCAGGGAACTTATCGGGAAAGGATACGGGATATATCATATTGTCAATACGGGCAGTTGCACATGGTACGACTTTGCTGTTGCAATAGCTTCATATAAAGGGGTAACGAAAAAAATTATCCCTGTCACTTCTGAAGCAATCAACAGACCGGCAAAGCGGCCGGCCACATCTGTCCTTGAAAATACCTTTCTGAAACTTGAAGGCATCGGGGAACTTCGCAACTGGAAAGAAGCGGTTGCAGAATACCTGTCATATGCTGCATGAATAATGATAAACCCCCCAGGGTTTCTGTTATTATTTTGAATTATAACGGCAAACTCCTGATCGAAGAATGTATAAAAGCAGTGCTTGCACAGACATATAACGATTATGAGTTAATTGTCGTTGACAATGGTTCAACCGATGACTCGCCGGATTATATCAGGAAGACTTTCCCTGACCGCTTGAACATCATCGAGCTTAAAACGAATCTCGGTTTTGCAGAAGGTAACAATGTCGGTATAGAAGAAGCAAAAGGCCATTATGTTGCACTCCTCAATAATGATGCTGTAGCAGACCAACAATGGCTTGAACGTTTAATTGCTGCAGCTGAAGCATCGGGAAAAGGGTTCGGAATGTGGGCATCGAAAATACTCTTTTATGACGATAAAAACATTATTGATACCGCCGGTCATCTGATGTATCCTGATGGTCTGAACAGGGGAAGAGGAAAAGGTGAAACCGATTCCGGACAATATGACAAAATGGAGGAAGTATTTTTCCCCAGCGGATGTGCTGCACTCTACTTAAGGGAGGTGCTTGCCTTAATTGGGGGGTTCGATAAAGATTTTTTCGCATACGGTGATGATACTGACATTGGGCTGAAGGCGCAACTTTCCGGCTGGAAATGCCTCTACGTTCCTGATGCTGTCGTGTATCACAAATCTTCAGCGACTGCAGGTCTGTATTCTCCTTTCAAAGCGTACCTTGTCGAGAGAAACAGGATATGGATCCTTATTAAATATTTTCCTCTAAGCAGGATTATTTTTAGCCTCTATTACACTTCCCTGCGCTACCTTTTCCAGGCGTACGGGGCTTTGGCCGGAAAAGGATCCGCAGGAAGGTTTGTTGAAGGAGCATCGAGAAAGGCGCTGTTCGGCGTTCTTGCAAAAGCTTACTGTGACGCCTTCAGGAAAATACCCCTTATGATACAGAAGAGAATAGCGTTTAAAAAAAATATTAGGGTGTCCTCGCAGGAATTTTCTCTCTGGTTGCAAAAATACAGGATCAGTGCTGAAGAAATATCACTGAGGGATTAAATTCTTCATGAAAGTTTTACTCATTCAGCCTCCTCCAAGAAGTATTCAAAAGGAAGACATTGTTGTCCCCCCTCTCGGCATAGCATACCTTGCATCAGTACTTGAGAAAAAAGGACATCATGTCGGGATCATTGATGGTTTTGCAGAAGGCATTGATTTCAACGAACTGGAAGTGCGTGTTCGGTCATTTTTGCCGGACCTGGTAGGCATTACCGGGATGACTCCTGTGATTGATAATGCGCTGAAGGCAGCAAAGGCAGCCAGGAAGCATGTCAAGTATGTTGTCCTGGGAGGTCCACATGTATCTGTTGCGCGAAAACAGGTCTACAGGGAATCATCGGACATTGATTTTGCTGTCCAGGGCGAAGGCGAGACAAGCATCGTGTCTCTTGTCGAGTCGCTTGAGAAGAATATCGGAATTGAATCTGTGCCTGGACTTATAACACGTGATATTGAAAATCAACCGGCACCGTATATTGAAGACCTTGATACAATGCCTTTTCCCGCACGACACCTTCTTCCAAACGATAAATACCGTTATATTCTTTCAAAGGGTAGGGTTACCACATTATTTTCATCGAGAGGGTGCCCTTACAGCTGTATTTTCTGTGACAAGGCAGTATTTGGCTCAAGATGGCGGGCAAGATCTGCAGAAAATGTGCTTGATGAAATTGAACTGGTAGTCAAAGAGTTCAAGATAAAGTCAATTGTCTTTTATGATGACCTCTTTACACTTAAGAAAGGCAGGGTCAGGGAAATATGCGAAGGTATCATCAGCAGGAAGCTTGATATAGACTGGAAATGCGAGGGCAGGGTGAACATTGTCGATGAAGAGACGCTGAGACTCATGAAGGGTGCAGGCTGTTCTATGATTGCCTACGGTGTCGAGAGCGGCAACCAAAAGGGGCTTGACTATCTCCATAAAGGTACAACCGTCGAACAGATAAGAAGGGCATTTGAGCTGACACGGAAGCATGGCATCAAGCCCATGGGCTATTTTATGCTTGGCATCCCTGTTGAAACATATGAAGACGAAATCAATACAATAGAGTTTGCTAAGGACATCAGGGCAGACTATGCACAATTCAGCGTGATGTCTCCGACTCCCGGGACCAGCCTCTATGAAGATGCGGTCAGGATGGGCTGGTACAGGGAAGTGGATGCACGCAATCCTCTTGACAAAGATCTCACGCGCCCGGCGATTATCAATGAGAACTGGGATGAAGAAAAGCTCAACAGCATTCTTCGTGAATCGCACAGGAGATTTTACTTCAACCCCGGATATATCTGGCATAAGCTCAGGGATGTCAGAAGCCTTCGGGAATTTTTCTTTAAGGCAGGTGCAGCAGCAAAACTTTTGAAATGGTATATTCGGGGGTGATATGTTTCGATTGCTGAAATTATTATGCATTACTGCCGTTGCAGTGATTCTTGTTTTTCTCGGTCATGAGTTCCTGCTTGCCAAGGCAGGCACATACCTTTATCAGAAAGACGAGCTTAAACCTGCTGATGTGATCGTTGTGCTCGCCGGTGAAGATACTGAACGGGTTGAGTATGGCGTTAAGCTGTTTAAAGAAGGCTGGGCCAGAAAAGACAGTATTATCATGTCTGGTGGCCCGGCTGTCTGGAAATACACGTGGTCTTCCCTCATGAAGGAACATGCGGTGCATCTCGGTGTGCCAGCTAAGGCAATAATTCTCCAGGACAAGTCACGAACAACCGAAGAGGACCTGAAATATACAAAAGAGATCCTGCAAAAACATGGTTTCAAGTCCCTTCTGCTCGTTACTTCCCCATATCACAGCAAAAGGGCTTATATCATTTTCAGGAAAGGATTAGACAAGGATATTACGATTATCAGTGCGCCGGCTGAAGACAGCTGGTTCAGGTTTGATGAATGGTGGAAGAGACGCAGAGAACGGTCTTTTGTGCTGAACGAATACTCAAAATTTATCTGGCTGTGGATCTTCGGCATGCAATGACGATCAGGACAACTCAGGCATTCTGAAACGTTTTAATCGTAATGCATTTGTAACAACTGTTATGGATGACATTCCCATGGCAGCTGCAGCAAACATCGGATTCAGGAGCACGCCAAAGAACGGGAAGAGCACCCCTGCAGCAACAGGGATGAGGATCACATTGTATGCGAATGCCCAGAAAAGGTTCTGTTTGATGTTTTTTATAGTAGCTTTCGACAGACCTATTGCGGTTACTACCGCTTTAAGGCTTCCGCCAATAAGTGTTATATCAGATGCCTCCATTGCTACATCTGTGCCGGTTCCTATGGCGATACCGATATTCGCCTGGGCAAGGGCAGGTGCGTCGTTTATTCCATCGCCGACCATTGCAACGATTTTCCCTTCAGACTGAAGGGCTTTGACCTCTTTTGCCTTGTCTTCGGGGAGGACCTCGGCAAGAACCCTCTTGATCCCTGCTTTCTTTGCTATGGCTTCTCCGGTGCGCTTATTGTCTCCGGTAAGCATGACAACCTCAATGCCGAGTTTCTGGAGTGATTTTACTGCAGCGGCAGAGTCGTCCTTGAGCGTGTCTGCGACCGCTATAATGCCTGACAAGGTTTTGTCGATGCTGACGAACATCGGAGTTTTCCCCTCGGATGAAAGACGTTCAGCGTCCTGGACAAGGAGCCTGGTGCTGATACCTGCATCAAGCATCAGTTTCTCGTTGCCGAGGTGCAGTGATTTGCCGTTTATCTCTGCCTTGATTCCATGACCGGGTACTGCCTCAAAATTACCGGGTTCTGCAAGGTCAATGTTCAGTTCACGCGCCTTCCTGATTATTGCTTCACCGAGGCTGTGTTCAGAGCTTTTTTCAGCGGAGGCTGCATAGAAGAGGACATCGGATTCTGATGTGCCGTGAACGACGATGTCTGTCACTTCAGGCTGGCCTTTTGTAAGTGTGCCGGTCTTGTCAAAAATGATGGTGTTGATCCTGTGCGCGGTCTCCAGAGATTCCCCGCTCCGTATAAGGATGCCGTTTTCAGCACCTTTTCCTGTCCCTACCATAATCGAAGTTGGTGTCGCAAGGCCAAGTGCACAGGGACAGGCAATGATAAGTACCGCAATAAAGTTAAGCATCGCATAGGTAAAGGCAGGATAGGGGCCAAAGAAGTACCAGATGAGAAAAGTAAAGGTTGCAATGCCGATAACAGCAGGAACAAAATATGAGGCAATAATATCTGCCATCCGTGCAATAGGGGGTTTTGACCCCTGGGCTGACTGCACCATTTCAATGATGCTTGAAAGCATGGTGTCACGTCCTATTTTTTCTGCCCTGATCCTGAAAGAGCCGGTCCTGTTTATGGTTGCGCCGATAACCTTGTCCCCTGACTTCTTTTCAACCGGTATTGATTCTCCGGTAACCATGGATTCATCAACAGATGAATAACCCTCAGTGATTGTTCCATCAACAGGGATTTTCTCTCCCGGCCTGACAATTATTATATCCCCGATATCAACATCTTCAACCGGGATATCAAGTTCTTTACCGTCTTTCATTATCCTTGCGGTCTTTGCCTGTAGCCCGATGAGTTTCTTTATTGCCTCGGATGTCTGTCCTTTAGCGCGGGCCTCGAAGAGCCTGCCGAGCAGTATGAGGACTATAATCGTTGCTGCTGTGTCAAAATATACCTCTGCAGTATACCCCTCAATTTCAAAAATTGAGGGGAAAAATGTTGCAAAAACACTGTACAGGTAGGCTGCAGACGTACCGACCGCAATCAGCGTATTCATATTGGTAGTCCGGTGCCGTGCGGCTGCAATTGCTCCGGTATAGAACTGCCAGCCGATCCAGAACTGCACCGGGGTCTCTATGATCAGCTGGAGAAGAAAATTGGCCTGCATCGGGATATGCAGAAGATGGTTCAGGCCGAATTTGTCCCAGTACATAAGGAGAAAGATCGGCAGGAGCAGCATGGCGCCGGTGATGACCTTTGTTTTCAGCTTTTTGTATGCCTCTTCCCTTTCCCTCTGTTCTTTTTCAACCAGGTCTTCTCCTTTGACGGCTTCTACAATTTCATATCCGGCTTCCTTTACCGCCTGTTTGAAGTCGCGCATCCCGAGCTTTGCAGGAAAATATTCAACGGTTGCCTTTTCTGTGGCAAAATTGACTGATGCAGAAATAACCCCATCAAGAGCAGTAAGCGAATCCTGAACTGTCTTGACACATGAAGCACAGGTCATTCCCTTGACAGGGAGACTGATTGTTGCTACCGGAACATCATAGCCGAGGTCTTTTATGACCTTTATAAAATCCGTGACCGACACTGAAGAATCGTCATAGGTAACGGATGCTTTTTCAGATGCAAAATTAACTGAAGCTGAACTGACCCCCTTGAGTTCTGACAAACCCTTCTGTACTGCAGATGCACAGGAAGCGCAGGTCATGCCCGAAATCGGGATGTCCGTATGTTTTGTGGATTCTGTTACAACATCAGGCATGTCCGGCAGCCTCCTTTGCGAATAGAAGACAAACAACTGTTATGCAATTTCAGACAAAAGCGCCTCTATATCTTTACGGTTGTCTTTGAACCCCAAGAACATCTTATCTCCCAAAACAATCACAGGGGTAGCCATCCTGCCGTACTTGTTCATGAGCTCTTCCCTGGCAGATGCATCAGTTCCAATATCCCTGTCAGTGAAAGCTATCCCTTTTGCTGAAAGAAAATCCTTCAGTGCATGACAATCGCTTCAGTTTGGCGCTGTATATATGATTACCTGTGTCATTTTGCTCATACTAAAGCCTTCTAATTATTATATCACTGATATTATGAATTAATGATGAATGCTGGTAGTGCCAGCTTGTCTGCAGGCATGTATATTGTCTGAAATCAAGAACGAGTCCGGGATTAACTTACCGCAGAACTTCGGTCTGCTCATTTCTGCATACGAAATGCTTAAGGTTGCCGTTGTAATCTCCAATGGACATCTCCATGAAGCCGTTTTTCGTAAACACAGTGGGAGAACTATGATTGTTTACCTGTATTCCATGGAGATAATCATCACGGTAAAAATACAAAAGAGAGTAAACGGTCTTATGAGCAATGAAAACAGTGATTTTCCCATCCTGCTGTCCTGCCAGAAGGTATAGTTTCCCGTCATGTCTGAAGAGACTTGGCGAAGCGTAGCGGTCGACTTTTACGTATCCGAATGTCCTTTCGATCATTTCCCATAGAGGTTTGCCGTCTTTAGCCAGCTTGTAACGGTAC
This sequence comes from Nitrospira sp., assembly GCA_037440265.1. Taxonomy (GTDB): domain Bacteria; phylum Nitrospirota; class Thermodesulfovibrionia; order Thermodesulfovibrionales; family UBA6898; genus JBBIUL01. Next base: position 6,753 of record JBBIUL010000070.1, read on the forward strand.
CCCCTTACATACCCGTCAACATCACCGATCATCAGTTCCGGGTTGCCGTCTTCGTCAATATCAAACAATACCGGTGCCGGGTGCAATGACTTTTGTACCCCCCTGAAAAACTGCCTTTGTTCGGACCATGAAGGATTTGCGAATGATCCGGTGTTTACAAACGCGCGTAAGACGCCATCATGCTGTCCGGTGATGAGCATCTGTCTTCCTTCAAAATCAGCGATGATTCCCCTGGAAAAGCCGGTAAGTTTTATTCCCCTGAAAAATCCGGGTATTTCAATCCAGGGCAATCCTTCTGTATGCCTGCTGCGTTCGAACAATTTCATGTCACCGTTGATATTCCCTGTGACCATAAACTGGCGGCTGCCGATATCAGTAATTGAAGGAGCGCAGGCTGCCCCGGTGAAAAGCCTGTCCTTGAAGAATTCCTGCGAGAGTTCCCAGTCCCGGTAAGTACTGTTTTTATTCCTGTAATAAAAGGCCTGGCCGTTTCCGTCTGAAATCACAATATCTCTTGCAGTAGCATCGGGTGCCCTCACAAATGAGGGAGCAGCAAAATTGGCGACAGTCATATTCAGGGGGATTTTCTCCCAGTTTGCCCTGCTGTCATGTGATCGCTCCAGTAAAAACACTTTCCCCATGCTATTGCCGGCAATAATAATAGTTTTATTGCTGTCAGCAGTCACTGCAGGGACAATATACATCCCGAGGTTGAGTCCCCTGAAGTAGGAAGCATCTTTTGCAAAAACTGTTTTACTGTCAGCAGAGCGGTTTTTGTAGAGAAAAAGCTGTCCGATTGAATTGCCTACAACAAGATCAAGTCTGCCGTCATGGTCAATGTCCGCAAGGGCAGGAGTTGCGTCATTGCCTACATGAATTTCTCCTGCGTTTATCTTTTCCCAAACTGGTTTAACGGTTGTTCCTGCATTTCTGAAGAAGAGAACCCTGCCGGAATCAGGAGAGAACCCTCCGGTTCCGACAAGCATTTCAAATTTGCCATCGCCGTCAATATCGCCAATTGCCGGAGCAGAAAACGCTCCGACCTTAATCCCGTCGAAATAACCGCCAATCAGGTTCCATGAAGGATTTGCGATTGTCCCTGAATTCCTGTAAAGTCTCAGAAAACCGTCTTTGCTTCCGGCAATCATTTCCGGAACACGGTCGCCATCGATATCAAAAAAAACTGTCCGTAAAAAAGGCAGAAACTCAACTCCGCTGATATTGAAGGTTGTGCCTGTATTGTCGCTGCATTTGAGACGTGTCCTGTATTCAATTGCAGGTGGTGCAACAGGCTTTGGTTCTGCAATCGGGGGCGGCGGCGGTGGTGCAGGTGGCGGCAGAAGGATTTCTTTCTGCGGAGCACAGGAAAAAACAACGAACAATAAAAAAATAAACGCTGCTATTTTCATATTTTAAAACAGAAAAAGCCGGCCTTCACAGGAAGGCCGGCTTTGATTGATATTACTTTGCGATAACTTCGAAGTGAACCCGTCTGTTGGCCTTTGCCTCGTTTGATTCTTTGTTCTTCGGTGTCGGTACTTCAGGCATCGCAAGCCTTGTTTCGCCATAACTTATTGTTGACAGCCTCTGTGAGGAGACGCCGGCGTTTACAAGATATTCCTTCACTGCGTTTGCCCTTCTCTCTCCGAGTGCCATGTTGTAGTCTTCTGCGCCATGTGCACAGGTATGCCCCTCAATCTGAACCCAGATGCCCGGGTTCGATTTCAGTGTGGCGATATTCCTGTCAAGTATCTGTTTTGCAGCAGAGGTTAACGTGGCTTTGTCGAAGTCAAAATGGATATCCTCAAGCACGATTTTGACAGGCGCAGGCGCAGGAGCTGGCGGCGGAGGCGGCGGAGGTGCCGGTTCAGCCTTTGGCGGCGGAGGCGGCGTTGGCTCAGGTTTTGGTGCAGGCGGCGGGGGAGGTGTCGGCTCAGGTTTTGGTGCCGGAGCAGGAGATTTTCCTCCGAAAGCAAACGTGAGTCCGGCAGTAACTGCCAGGTTCTGCATATTTGTTATGACGTCTCTGATCTCAGCTCTGAATGCCATATTCCTGTTGAAAAAGTATTTTACTCCCACCCCAAAATTTCCCATGAAAGCCTTATAGGAGTCTGAGTCGGAAGGATTGATCTTTGCAGCGCCTAATCCTGCGACCAGGAACGGATTGAGGGATTTTTCAGGCATGAAATGATACAGCAGGTCGGCATGAGCCATGCGAACCCGGGAGCCCACAAGGTCAAAGGCACCTTCAACGCCGACATTCTTCGTCAGATTATAACCGAGACGGAGACCATACACGCCGGTTTTTGCAAGGCCTTCTGAATTGTCGAAAATATGAAGCCCGGCATACGGGTTGATCTCGAAACTGCCCTCCCTTATCTCGGCAGATACAACAAAAGGAAGAAGCAAAAGTACAGCAAGAAAAGTAAAGATTACAGCAGTTCTACCCATTTTCCCCTCCTGATTAATTTTTGTATATTTTATTACCATAAAAACCCTCTGTCAACTAAATAAGAGTTTATATCATTGCTGTCCGGTTAAAATAGAGCACCCTGGATGGGCTCTTCCTCTTTGATTTTCAGACGGTCAGGATGCATGGTCAGTATATCAATCAGAGCCTTTCTCTGAAACAGTGTTTCCCGGATGACTCG
>JBBIUL010000071.1:0-9330 GCA_037440265.1 Nitrospira sp.
CACCGCCGCTCCGAAGGTCAGGTTCGGCGAGGGGAGAATCGGCACTGTTGCGCGGGAGGGTGAAAGTTATTTTGCGGATGATCTTTCCAGACCCGGTGAGTTTGAACCGACTGAGCCGATCGTCTGCATCCCGCTGAAGATAAAAGAGCATGTGATCGGCGTAATATCCATTTATTCCCTCCTGGTCCAGAAATCCGGGTTTACCAATATGGACTATGAGCTGTTCAACCTCCTTGCCGGACATGCTGCTACGGCAATCTTTTCATCAAGGCTTTATACGCAGTCTGAACGAAAACTGACTACCATACAGAGTTTCCTTGACCTGCTGAAAGAGAAACCGAGGAGATAGGGGGGTATAACAGGTATGCCAAATATTCTTGTTGTTGAAGACTCGCCGACCATGAGGCAGCTGATCAGTTTCGCGATGAAAAGGATCCCCGATTCGCATGTTATAGAGGCAACAGACGGGGTTGATGCCCTGAAGAAAATGTCCGGCGAGAAAATAGACGTAATCCTCGCTGACATCAACATGCCTGTCATGGACGGCCTTAAGCTGGTAAGTCTGGTGCGCGGAAATGCTGCGTTTAAGGATATCCCTATTATCATTATCACGACAGAGGGTGCTGAAGAAGACAGGAAACGGGCACTTTCGATCGGTGCAAACGCGTATCTTCCAAAACCGATTCAGACCCAGGAATTGATCAAGCTCGTAAACAGCTTTCTTGTGACAGCCAAGAAATAACATGCAGAAAACATAACCTCGCCGGAACCATTCCGGTGAGGTCAGTCTCGGCAGTCTCCGGCTTAGGTTGTCCGCCCCCTCAGCTGGCCGCATGCAGCAAAGATGTCCTGCCCCCTGCTTTCCCTTATGAGTGCGGTCATGTGATTATCAGTAAGTACTTTCTGAAATGCAAGTATTCTGCTGTCTTCCGGGCGTTTCAGCGTGCCCTGTTCGGAAGGATTCAAAGGAATGAGATTTACCTTGCACCTGATCCCGCTCAAAAGCCGTGCCAGCCGCTTCGCATCCTCTGCCGTGTCGTTGATGCCGCTGATGAGGATGTATTCGAAGGTTATTCTTCTCCTTGGTTTCAGCGGATATTCCCTGCAGGCGGCAATCAGGGAGCGCAGCGGATACTTCCTGTTGACCGGCATAAGCCTGCTCCTGGTCTCATCAGTGGTTGCGTTTAATGATACAGCCAGATTGATTTCAGGCACCTGCTCTGCAAGCAGTTTCATGCCGGGGACCACCCCGGCAGTAGAGAGGGTGATTCTTCTCCCGGAGATGCCGATAAAACCGACTATTCTCCGGAGCGCCTCTGCAACCTCGGTGAAATTGGCGAGGGGCTCGCCCATTCCCATCAGCACGACGTTGGTTATTCTTTTTGGCCTGATTCTCCTCTGCACGGCAACAACCTGGTCGGTGATTTCATAGGCCCTGAGGTTCCTGATGAACCCGAGCCTTCCGGTCTGACAGAAAACACAGCCGAGGGCGCACCCTGCCTGGGAGGATATGCAGAGGGTCAGGCGGTCTTTGTCCGGGATCAGGACGGTTTCAACGGTCTGTCCGTCTTCGAGTGCAAAGAGAAATTTTTCAGTGCCGTCAGCTGATCTCATGCTTTTTGCGAGAGAGATATTGCTGATCATCGCCTGTCTGTTCAGCATTGCCCTGAGACTTTTTGAGAACACGGTTATTTCGTCTATTGAAGCGGCATGCCTTTCATACATCCAGTGGAGCAGCTGTCCTGCACGGTAAACAGGCAGCCCGAGCCCATGGAAAAAGGCGGCAATTTCTTTTTTTGAAAGTGCTTTCAGGTTGGTTTTTTCAGACATGGTAAAAAAAGCTCAGCAACAGCTGTTCAGGAAGCCCTATTTATTGCATCGGGGGCAGAAAAACTTTCCGGTAAACCAGGCGGTGTCGTGCGAAAGGTCAGGTATGAGATCAAGCAGCATCGGTGCCCGGCAGGAGGGGCATCTGAACCCCTGGAGCTGAAAGTCATCCGAAAGTTTTTTTGCGTCATAGGCATCTTCCCTGATCTCGATAATGTAGTGCGGCATCTCTTTGCCGGCGGTTTTCTGGGTAAGGGCGGCCTTTATTTTTTCGATGACCTCATTCGGCTTTGTTGTTGCCTTGACAATGTAGCCTGCAGCACCGAGGGACAGCGCCTTTTCTACTTCTTCAGGCTGGCCTTTTGCAGAGAATACCAGCACCGGGATCTGTGCGAGGGCCTGGTTTGATTTTATGACCTGGAGCACCTTGTAGCCGTCCATGATCGGCATCATGAGGTCAAGAAGGATTATGTCAGGCTTCTCCTGAGCAAGGAGTTTGATGGCCTCCATGCCGTTGTCTGCGGTCAGCACCGTGAACTCTTCAAGCGTCAGCTTGTTTTTATACATCTGCTGTACGGCCTTCGAGTCCTCAATGAGCAATACTTTATTTCGCATAATGCCTTACATAGTATAGATTAAGGCTGTTTCTGTCAAGTGCCCTACGGGCATATGACAGAAACTATCTGATTACAGGGGACCCAGCTACTGTTCTGAATTGAGCGCTTCCCTGAGCGCCTTTCCGACCTTGAAGAAAAGCACCTTCTTTCCGGGAACATCAACGCTCTCGCCTGTTTTTGGGTTCCTGGCCTTTCTGGGTTTTCTTGTCTTGAGGCGGAAATTGCCGAAACCGCGTATTTCAATCTTTTCGCCGTTCATCAGCGCCTTCTTGATGCTGTCAAAAACAGTATCAACGACGATCTCTGTCTGGTTCCTGGTAAGGCCCTCGACCTTCTCAGAGACTTTTTCGATAAGGACAGATTTTGTCATATAACCTCCTTTACGGTGAATAGAGATATTTTATTGTTATTGAGGGATAAAGGTTTGCGATATTACCGGAGAACCTGTTTCTGAGCAGTTCATAAAAAGAGAATTTGTCCTCTTTGGCCACGACCTCAGGATCATCCTTGATACCGACCATTCTGGCTGCTGTGCTGATCGCGTCTTCGAGCGTGCCGATTTCATCAACGAGACCATGACTTACTGCCTGTTCGCCGGTGAATATCCTGCCATCAGAAAATGATCTGACCTTGTCAACGGGGAGTTTCCTGCCTTCTGAAACAGCCTTTATGAACTGGTCATGGACATTGTCCATAACCCCCTGGAGTATCTCCCGCTCCTCCTGTTTCATGGTGCGCATTGCAGAGCCGATGTCCTTGTGTTTTCCGCTCTTTATCACTTCAGATTTAATGCCGATTTTGTTCATAAGGCCTTCGAGGTTGGGTATTTCCATGATAACGCCTATAGATCCTGTCAGCGTCCCGGGGTTTGCAAGGATTCTTGAGGCAGGAGCAGCAATGTAATAGCCCCCTGAGGCAGCAACTGACCCCATGGATACAACGACCTTCTTCTTTTCAACCGCTTTTTTTACGGACTCGTAAATCTCCTGAGAAGGCGCAACTGCACCTCCGGGACTGTCAACCCTGAGCACGATTGCCTTTATCGAGACATCCTTGACATATCCCTTGATTTCATCGGCTGTTTTCTTGGAGTCGAGGATAGGGCCCTCAATCCTGACCAGTGCGATTTTGTTGGTAAGCGGGATATTTTTCTGCAGCAGGGCGAGGACAAGACTTATTATGACGAGGAAGATAAAAAGCCCGGTAATAATGAGACAGGCCTTTTTCATGCACCAGTCCTTTTGAGGTTCTTCATACTGAGGCCGATTTTCCTTTCGTCAAGGTCTATCTTGATGATCCGTGCCCATATCATGTCCCCTTCAGTGATTTCAGCTCCTTCGGCAGACGGCTGGATAATCTCTGAAGAATAGATGAGTCCTTCAACCCCGCCCTCAAGTTCGATGAAAATGCCGAAATCAGTGATCCGCAGGACCTTGCCCTGCACTTCATCCCCCAGGTTGAATTTCGAAGGTATCTGTTCCAGCCAGGGGTCGGGCTCAAGCTGTTTAATGCCGAGTGCCATCTTCTCATGCTCGGGATCGATGCTGATGATTACGGCATCGATCTTCTGCCCCTTCCGGACGACTTCGGAGGGATGTTTGATATGCTTGGTCCAGGAGAGGTCTGAGATATGCACAAGGCCGTCAACGCCTTCCGGCAACCCGATGAAGACGCCGAAGTCGGTGATGCTCTTTACCTTTCCGGATATCTTCTGGCCGACGCTGTAACGCTGACTGATAAGCTCCCAGGGGCTTGCTTTTGTCTGCTTGATGCTGAGAGACAGTTTCCGATCTTCTTTGTCCGCCTTCAGAACAACGGCCTCAACCGTTTCTCCTATCGACAGAAACTTTGAAGGGTGTTTGGGACGAGGGGTCCAGTCAATCTCTGAAATGTGCACCAGGCCCTCGAGTCCCTCTTCAAGTTCAATGAAAGCACCGTAGTCGGTTATACTGACGACCTTTCCCTTGATGGTTTTGCCTGCCGGGTATTTCTCGTAAGCCTTGGACCATGGGTCAGGGTGCTTCTGTTTGAAGCCCAGGGTAACGCGCTCATTTGTTTCATCGTATTTCAGCACCAGCACTTCAATTTTGTCCCCCACGACGAAAAACTCCGAGGGATGGTTGATCCGTCCCCATGATATGTCGGAGATATGGAGCAGTCCGTCGATGCCGCCGAGGTCGACAAATACGCCGTAATCGGTAATGTTTTTCACAATGCCTTCGAGCAGCGCCCCTTCCTTGATCTTTTCAATGGTAATGCCCTTCTGTTTTGCCCGTTCCTCTTCGATGATAGCCCTGCGGGACACTATTACGTTTGAGCGCTTGTTGTTGATCTTCAGCACCTTGAAGTGCATTTTTTTGCCGATAAAACTGTCGAGGTTCTTGATGATTTTGGTATCAATCTGCGAGCCGGGGAGAAAGGCCTTGACCCCGCCGATATTGACGGTCAGGCCGCCCTTTGTCTTCTCGGTCACCCTGCCTTCAATCTGGCTGCCGTCATGGGCAGCCTGCTCAATGACATCCCAGATTTTTATCTTGGATGCGCGCTCCTTTGACAGCTTGACCATGCCGTCCGAATCCCTGAAATGCTCTATGTACACCTCTATCTTGTCACCGGGTTTCAGGGACTCAAGCTCTTTTTCCGTAAATTCGTCTATCCTCACGAAACCCTCTGACTTATAGCCGACATCTACGATTACCCCGTCCTGTTTTACGGACAGGATTGTCCCGGTCAGTATTGTCCCTTCTTCAATACCCTGGAAAGTCTCTGCATAGAGTTTTTCCATCTCATTGTTTTTAATTTCCATTACAGGAATCCCCTCCTATATCTCTGATTCTTTTTTCTACTTCCTTGATGATCCAGTTCGGTGTGGACGCCCCGGCAGTAATGCCGACCTTCTGAATTCCGCTGAACCAGGAATCCTCTATCTCCGAAGCTGTTTCTACATGGTATGTCCTGACATTGAGGCCTCTGCACAGGTTTGCGAGCTGTGTGGTGTTTGCGCTGTTTTTGCCTCCGACCACGATCATGACATCCACCTTTCGTGCCATATGTTCAGTCTCCCTGAGTCTCAGCGCTGTAGAGCTGCATATGGTATTATAAACTTTCAGCTCTTTCACGTGCCCGATAACGGCTGAAAGCACTTTTCTCAGGGCTTCAACAGGCTGGGTTGTCTGGACAACGATGCCGACCTTTGGTTTGAGCTTCGGCAGTCTGCTGTTCTCGTCAAGCACGATCACGTCTTCGCCGGCATAGCTCATGAGTCCCTTAACCTCGGGATGGTCGCTGTCACCCAGAATAATTACCTGATACCCGCTGTCCTTAAGAAGTTTAGCATAATGCTGTGCCTTTTTCACGAAAGGACAGGTTGCATCAATGATCTTGAGGCTGCGTTCTACTATATTATCATACAGGTCACAGGGGATTCCATGTGTCCTAATGATCAGCGCCTGTATATCCCTGGTCTGCAGGTCTTCGATGTCTATCGGAGATATCTCTTCCTGCCTGAGTCTTTCGATGACCTGAGGGTTGTGGATGATCGGCCCGAGGGTATACACCCCGGCCTTTTTCTTCCGCGCAATATCAAAGGTTATGTCCATGGCCCTTTTTACGCCAAAGCAGAATCCAGCCCTTTTTGCAACGAACACCTCCAGGTCAGTCACCCCTTTCTGTGATATAAGAAAACAATACGGAACAACAGGCGTCAGCCCATTGGTTGAGAACTGCTCTGCGGCCTTTTCTGTTCACTGCTGATCCCCTGTAATGATCTTTAGTATTTTTCCAGAAACTTCTTCTACTGACAGTCCTGTAGAATCTATAACATGGGCATCGTCAGCCTTCATCAGAGGTGCTATATCCCTGCCGGCGTCCCTTTTATCCCTGCTCATGATATCGGCACGGATGCTGTCAGCATCCGTGGTGAACCCTTTTGCCGCAAGCTCCAGACCCCGCCTTCTTGCCCGCTCATCAACGGAAGCGTCAAGGTAGAACTTCATTGATGCATCCGGGAACACGACAGTGGTCATATCGCGCCCTTCAGCTACAAGATCGGCATTCAGCGCTGCCTCTCTCTGAGCGCTCATGAGAAATTCACGCACCTCTCTTCTGGCGGAAAATACAGAGGCGTAATGACCTGCTTCAGGCGAACGGATCTCTGCTGATACGTCCTTTCCGTTCAGAAAGACGCTGCCGTTGGTAAACTCAACCTGTGTCCGTTCAAGTGCTGAAACTAGCTCGCGGACTGGGGCGTTTTCATCAAGGCCGAGTTTCTTCAGGTTGAGGGCAACTGCCCGGTAGAGCGCTCCGGTGTCAAGATAGGCAAACCCGAGTTTTTCTGAAAGAAGCCTGGCAATGGTGCTTTTACCTGCACCTGAAGGTCCGTCTATTGCAATTACTTTTCTCAAGCAGATAGCCCCCGGATGATATCGAAAAACCCCGGGAACGATATGTCTACCGAAGATGCCCCGTGAATAACGGTCTTTCCCCTTGCCACCAGCGCAGCCACTGCCATGGACATGGCAATCCTGTGGTCACCGTGGCTTTCAACCTCTGCGCCCTGCAGTGCATCGGTTCCCCTGATGCTGAGGCCGTCAGGATGTTCTTCTGTTTCGACTCCCATTTTTCTCAGTTCAGATGAAATCGTCCTGATCCGGTCTGATTCCTTTACCCGTAATTCTTCGGCCCCCCTGATGGTTGTGGTACCCTCGGCAAGCGAGGCAGCAACACAGAGTATCGGAAACTCGTCGATGAGAGAAGGGACCGATTCACCGCTTATCTCAACAGCCTTCAAAGGGTTTTTCCCCCTGCAGCGGATGTCTGCCACCGGCTCGCCTGAGACATCCCTCTGGTTTGATATTTCGATCTCAGCGCCCATTTTCCTGAGGATGCCGAGCAGTCCGGTGCGTGTTGGATTGATGCCGACATTCGTTGCAGTGACCTCAGAGCCGGGAACGAGGAGCGCTGCAACAATGAAAAAGGCCGCTGAAGAGAAATCTCCCGGCACCTCAATGTCATTCGGCGAGAGGTCCCGGCCGCCTTTCACCATAACACGCAGCCCGTCAATATGTATGTCGGCGCCGAATGAAGGAAGCATGCGTTCAGTATGGTCCCTTGACTTTGCAGTTTCAGTTACGATGGTTTCGCCGTCTGCATAGAGACCGGCAAGGAGGATGCATGATTTTACCTGGGCGCTTGCCACCGGCATCACATAGTTTATCGAATGCACTCCGGTCCCCTGTATTGCAAGCGGGGGGAGGGTATTGCCTGCGCGTGCTGTTATACTGGCTCCCATGAGGCTGAGGGGTTTTATGATTCGTGCCATGGGTCTTGTCCTGAGGGAGCTGTCTCCTGTCAGCACAGAGAAGAAAGGGTTTCCCGAGAGTATGCCGGAAAGAAGCCTGATGGTCGTTCCGGAGTTGCCGCAGTCTATGACGTCAGGGGGTTCAGTGAGGCCACGAAGCCCCTTGCCGTGAATGACAAGACGGTCACCGGTGTCTTCTATTCTTATCCCGAGAGCCCTGAATGCGTTCATGGTGCTTTCGACATCCTTGGCCCTGAGCAGGTTTTTGACTGTGCCTTTGCCTTTTGCAATGGAGGAGAGGATGACAGAACGGTGCGAGATGGATTTGTCAGGAGGAGGGGAAAACGCGCCTTTAAGGATTCGGATGCTTTCTATCTCAACTCTGTCCAATGCCTTCCCTCAGTGTCCGGGCTTTCCTGAATTCCCTTACAAGGGATTCGGCATCATCAGCCCTGAGATACTGGCAGAGTGAATCCAGGTTTTTCTGGAAAACCGGAATCATTCTTATGAGATTCTCCCTGTTCAGCAGGCAGATGTCTTTCCATAATTCCGGAGAGCTTGCAGCAATCCGTGTGGTGTCCCTGAATCCCTGGCCGCAGAAATCGAGATACGTGCTGTCCATGGAATCTACCGAGTTGATCATTGCATAGGCAATGAGGTGCGGGAGATGGCTTACTGCGGCAAAAATCTCATCATGCTTTTCAGGATGGAGCGCTATAACGTCAGAACCGAGCAGTTTCCATAATGCGGTGATTGTGTTGACCGCACCGGGATCTGATTTTTCAGTAGGGGTGATGATGCATTTGGCATTACTGAAGAGGACCGGGCTTGCATGGTCTATGCCGGACCTGTCGCTCCCTGCAATCGGATGTCCTCCTATAAAACTGACCCCTTCAGGCATCATCTGTTCAATCGTATAGACGAGACGTCCCTTAACGCTGCCGACATCAGTCACGAGAGAACCACTCTTTAGCGAAGGCAGTGAACTTTTTATGAGTTCAGAAAATGATCCTGCAGGTGCCGAGAGCATGATCAGGTCAGCATCGCTGCAGGAAGCGGACGGATCAGCCTCGAAAGAATCAATAATTCCCCGGTCTTTGGCATTCTGCAAATTTCCCCTGCTCCGGCCAAAACCGGTAATGGTTCCGCACAAGCCTTTCTGTCTCAATGCAAGCGCAAAGGAAGCGCCGATCAGTCCGACACCGAGCACTGCAACTTTATCGAAATATATCTTTGTCATCTGTTAACTGAAGCGGGCAAGTGCAAACTCATATCTCCCTGCCTACCGCTGCTGCGATCGGCCTCAGATCCTGCATCAGTCTGAAGAACATCTCCGGCTTGAGTGACTGTTCGCCGTCTGACATGGCTTCTTCAGGGTTGGAATGCACCTCGATAATGAGTGCGTCAGCACCTGCTGCTACCGCTGCCTTGGCCATGGGACTTACGAGTTCCCATTTCCCGACGCCGTGGCTCGGGTCAACGACCACAGGCAGATGGGTGAGTTTCTTCAGGACCGGCACTGCACTGATGTCAAGCGTGTTTCTTGTCGCTGTCTCGAACGTACGGATGCCCCGCTCGCAGAGCATG
>JBBIUL010000072.1:0-9317 GCA_037440265.1 Nitrospira sp.
ACGAACATGAGAAGACGATCCATTTTTTCGGAAGCTCTCAATCGTACGGAAGATATGACCGCCGGGGGCTGAAAGACCGCCTGCATTCTTTAAAACATTTTTTTGACTACAAGATAATTATTGATTAACATTGCTGTGCTGCCTTATCTTCTTTACTGATTTCAGTTCAGTTAACCCTTTTTTTCTTTCTATACAATAGTTTTCATTTTCTATGCTAATTTTAGTTTTAAAACTTAAGTATTCTTGACAATTAATCTGTTTTTTTAGAAAATTGAATGAAATGCTAAAAATTCTATTATCATTCAGCAACAATCTGATAGCCCAGGGTATACACTGCATTCTTTCCGGTGAAGATGATCTGCAGATATACACTGTGAAAGATCCAGGTTCTTTGAATTCTGCAGTAAACGAATATAAACCTGATGTGGTTATTGTTGACTATTATGTTATCGATTATCTTTTTTCAAGGGTTCCGGAAAATACAAAAATCCTGCTTCTTGATACCGGATGCGGAGAAGAAAAAATCAATTATGCCCTTATTGCAAAAAATATTTCAGGAGTCATTGAAGTGAACTCAGATGTCACCCTCCTCAAAAAGGCCCTCGCAACAGTCAGTAAAGGGCATTTATGGATCAACAGAAAAGTGATAAGCAAGCTTGTCGAGAGACTCTCGACTCTCTCAAGACTATCTCACTTAACGCAGGCGGAACAGGGCATCCTAAGTATGCTTGGAGAGGGAATGGACGATTCGGGGATAGCGCATTCCCTCGGCACCAGGGAAAGCAGGGTCAGACTTCATATCGAAAATCTGAAGAAAAAAAGTAATGCAAAGGACAGGCAGGACCTGATCAGCATCTCAAGGGATTTTTGCGGTTTTTACATTTCATCAAATTAGCACGTTACTGCGCTTGACAGCTTTCTAAACCTGATTAACTTCAGCGAGTCTTGCAACCAATTCAGTGCGGCCAGTCACATTCATCTTCTTAAAAACCCTGTTCAAGTGGGCCTTTACCGTCTGCTCACTTATCGAGAGGAGATTTGCAATCTCTTTGTTCCGGTACCCTTCCTTGACAAGTTTCACTATTGCCATTTCTCTTTCTGTAAGTCTTGCACTGGTAGTCGCTCTTCTTGTTACATTACGGTCAAGCAGTGACTTGACCGTAGGGTTATCAATCCATACTTCACCATTATGGACAACAGTTATGGCCTTCAGAAAGACCTTTATATCAGAGTCAGCGCGGATTATCCCTGATATTTTTTCAGTAAGGAAAAGTGCTACTACGGTTTCTCTCTCGAGCCCGGTATCCAGCATAAGGAGTTTCGTAGAGCCCGAACACTCCCGGGATATTCTGTTGATTGCGTTGTAATCGGTAACGATTATATCCCGGCTCTTCAGTTTATCACACGTTATATCGGTCAATGCGGATAGAGACTCAATATTATGCCCGCATCCCGCCTTCACCAGTTTCTCTTTCAGGGCATCGGACAACAGTTTGCTCCCAAGTGAAATAAGAATCTCCATGGCATTAAAAATATAAGAAAAATACGGAAAAGTCAATGATTCTTCTAATAAAAACAGACATAGTGGCGCCCTTACAGTGGGGGGCACCTCGTATGACAGTGACTTTAACTTTTTTGTCACTGAAAGTCAGTGAGTCAGAAAAAGTTCTGCCGGACTAATACTCATGGAGCAGACCCGAGAACTATCCGGGAACGTAATAATCCTGTCCAATCAGACAAAATCACCAGACAATGAACAATCTCCTGATGTTGCCAAATTCTACAGCGACACTCCCAGTTCTCTTGAATAAAAAATCGCTGAATGTTTGTATCCGGGGCGCACCTTTCGACCTGGTTATTTTGACAGCCCCGTCAAGGTCAGTCCTTGCAACCCTTACTCCCTGAAGCCGTTCAAGCACCTCAGGGCTTGGATGGCCAAACGCATTGCCCCTGCCGGCAGATATCACCGCAACAGCAGGAGACACCTCCGGGAGAAATGTCTCGCTTAAAGACGTCCGGCTCCCGTGATGAGGGACTTTTATCACATCACTCTTCAGTCTTTCTTTCAGATGCAGGAGGTCATCTTCTGACTCTTCCTCGATATCACCAGGGAAGAGAAAGGAGATATTGCCGTCAGAAAGTTTTACAACAAGGGATGAGTTATTCTCTTCATCATACTCATCTCCAAAAACGCTGTGGAAGTCTTTATGAGGATGGAGTACTGTCAGTGTGACTTTCCCATGTTCAAGTACATCGCCCCGTTCCAAAACCCTGTGTTTCGCATGCAGGTTCAACCCTTCAGGATATAATATCCTCCCGTTATCCCAAATTTCGTTAACGGCAAATCTTTCAAGCAGGTAGATGAGCCCGCCGGAATGGTCAGGGTGGACATGGGACAGGATAATTGCATCCACCTTTCGTTTGCCCTTATATCTCAGGAAATCCGCAGCTTCCCTTCCTGTCCTTCCTGTGTCTATTAGTATGGTTTTCCCGTCGGGGAGTTCGGCAACAGCAGCATCTCCCTGGCCGACATCGAGGAACGTCACCATCATTTCCCTGCTATTAAATAAATGTATTGCTGCGTATAACACAAAGGGGATAAACGGAACAACCAGAAATTTCTTTGATCTGCCTGACAGCGGGTACATCAAAAGGGCTGCGTAAAAAAATACGACCAATGCAATAGGGAAGGCAGGCAACGGAACCGACGCAAAAGGTATTTGTGACAGAGACTTCACCAAGGAGACTGAGATGTCAGCGGACAGTCTAACAAACGGTTCCAGGACATAATTTCCTGTCGCAAGGTAACAAAAAGATGAAAAAAGCGACAGGGGAATAAGGAGAAAGCCGATTATTGGGGCAACTATGAGGTTGGAGACAGGAGACAGTACGGAAAAATAATTGAAATGATACGCAACCAGAGGAGCGGTTCCTATTGATGCTGCAACCGCAATAACGATCATCGTACTCAGATAGCGCATTACTCTGCTGCCGGTCTCTTCGCTTGCTGATGCTGATGATTTTTCTACCGAGAACCCGATAACAAGGACTGCTATGAATGAAAGCTGAAATGAGAGACTCAGTAAAACCTCGGGATCCCACAGGACCAGGACAAGGGCCGCAAACAGCACTGAATGGAGCCAGAACCCTTTTCTCCCTATCAGCAGACCGGCAAGAAAAAGCGTTATCATCACAAAAGACCTGATTGCCGGAACACTCCCTCCTGAAAGCCCGAGATACATGACCATGAACGGAATGCTAAGCACGGCAGCAGCCTGTGCAGGCGAGACATAGAGGGTCAGCCTGTGAAGGATGTTGTACGGAAGCCTCTTTATAAGAAATGCAAAGAGGCCATAAAGCATCACCGAAAAGAGCCCGAAATGCGTGCCGGAAATGCTGAGGATATGGGCAAGCCCGGTGTCATTGAAAGCCTTCTGAAGGTCCTCACCCAGATACCTCCTTTCTCCGGTTGTTATTGCAGAGACAAGCCCGGCTGAATCACTATCAAACCTGCTCATTACAAGGTTATTCAGCGCATTCCTCTGCTTCTCAAAAAACAGCCCCGACTCAGCAGCAAAACCCGGGACCTGACGGTATGAAACCAGACTGCCGGTGAGTCTGCCTGTGCCAAACCCACCAGGATTCAGTCTTGTCCTATCGCTGCCTGTCTTCAGAAGAAGCTCATAGGTTTCATCATAATCAGGCGCAAAATCTGAAAAAACCGTTATCCGTTCTTCATCAAGTTCATCGATCTCATCATTTGTTTCCTGATCAAATGCATTCTCCACTTCGAATGTATGGACACGGCTCCCGGTGCTTTCCGGACTGATTTGCGGGACAAACCGTCCGGTAACCTTCAGCTCCCTGTTCCATGCATGAATGCCGTCATCCGGGGCAAACCGGAGAAAAGCATAGAGAATCCCTGCACCTGCCACAGCAACAAAAAGGATTTTTTTTCTCGATATGAGAAATAATGACAGCGCAGCAGAAATGGTTCCGGTTGAGAAAGGAAAGTACTGGAAAAGATTAAAAAGGAGAGCCCCTGCCAAAAATGAGATGGGCAAAAACATCAGGTCATCTTTTCTTTGATTACCTTTGAAATGTCCCTGCCCAGTTTATTGATGAGCTTCATGTCCTCGCCTTCCAGCATCACCCTGATTTTAGGTTCAGTACCAGAAGCTCTGACCAGAACCCTGCCCCTGCCGTCAAGTTTTTCTTCAGCCTTTCTGACGACTTTCTCAATCTCCGGCACAGACCGGATATCCTGCTTTTTCTCCACTACCACATTCATCAGCACCTGGGGGAAAAGGGGTATCTTCGCAATCAGCTTTGAGAGGGCTTTGTTATTGCTCTTCATCAGGTTCAGCACCTGCACAGCCGTGATTGGTCCGTCCCCGGTGGTGTTCCGGTCAAGGAAAATAATATGCCCTGACTGTTCTCCGCCGAAGTTGTATCCGCCATCGAGCATCTTTTCTACAACATACCGGTCGCCGACCTTTGTCCTGATCATTGTTATGTCATGCTTTTGCAGGAACTTCTCAAGCCCGAGATTGCTCATAACCGTGCTGACAACCGTATCTTTCTCGAGCAAATTTTTCTGCGCCATGTCGAGGGCGCATATGCCCATCACCTGGTCACCGTCAATGATCCTCCCTTTTTCATCGCAGAAGAGAGTCCGGTCGGCGTCGCCGTCATGCGCTATGCCAATATCCGCCTTATTGGTTATCACCGCCTTCTGCAGTCCCTCCATATATAAGGAACCACAGCCATCGTTAATGTTGACGCCATTTGGGTTGTCATTGATCGATATCACTTCAGCACCGAGTTCACGCAAAAGCCAGGGGGTCGTCTTGTATGCAGCCCCATGCGCAGAATCCACGACAACCCTGATCCCCTCAAGTGTCGACCCCTTCGGCAGTGTCGATTTTATATATTCAATGTACCGTCCGGTAGCATCATCGAGACGGTATGCCTTGCCGACCTCCTCGCCCTTTACCCTGTATTTTGAGAGCGTGTCATCAGCAACATGCTCCTCGATCATCCGCTCGACGCTGTCAGGCAGCTTGAACCCATTATGGGAAAAAAATTTTATCCCGTTGTCATAAAAAGGGTTGTGCGATGCTGATATCACCACTCCGGCATCAATCCTCAGCGTCCTGGTAAGAAACGCTATGCCGGGAGTCGGAAGCGGCCCGACAAGCGTGACATTCATCCCCATGGAACAGATGCCTGAAGTAAGCGCACTCTCGATCATATAGCCTGAGAGCCGGGTGTCTTTGCCGATAAGAACCATGTTCCTTCCATGTTCCTTCCTCAATACCACTGCAGCCGCCATACCTACCTTCAGAACATTCTCAGGTGTTATCGGATGCCTGTTGATCCTTCCGCGGATGCCGTCTGTCCCGAATAATTTCATCTCTTTTCTCCTGATATTACTATTTTTACCCGCACCCTGCTGATATCTGATTTAATGCTTGAACCGGCGATATCAATGTTAAGCTCCTGCTCAACACTGTCTGTCAGGCCGGATATGTCGAAGGGCTCAGTGCTTAATTCGCTGATCTTGCGGAGTTCTGACCGTAACCCGTAAATTTTTATTTTCCTCGGTTCAACCGTAACAGAGCGAAGAGCAAAGCCCTGCTGAGGACTGCCGCTGATATAAGGACTGACAACAACGGTTCTTGAAACCGTCTCATCAAGCCGTATCTTCAGCGAAGACGGGCTGATGCTCACGACAGTCATGGCGTACGGCAGCTTGACATCGTTCTTGTTGATATAATAAATGCCCTCGCCTTTCTTTGCCTTGCTCATGTCGACAGAAACACGGATGTCAGAAGTCCTTACATTCTTCATCAGCCGTTCCTGCCCCTTGATGGTAACATTTACTTTTGCATTGGCGCTGGTTACCAGTCCCAGATTTGCCGGGATGTTCTTGAATTCAACCGGCGCCTCAAACACCATCTCGGACTGCCCCCGCCATGTGATGAAAAGCCAGAGGAATACCGAAATCAATATTGCGGATATTTTCAGCCCGAGATTGCCGAAAATCACCTGCCTCATTTCCGTCCCTTCTTCACCGTAAAAATGTCGGTAAGCGCGTCCCTGAGGGCACCCATATCGCTTTTTATTTCCATTTTGCCGTCCGCCACCAGCGAAATCCCGCCGGTCTCTTCGGAAATGATTATGCCGACGGCATCCGTCTCCTCAGTCAGTCCGATGCCTGCCCTGTGTCTCGTTCCAAAGGCCTTGCTCAGCTCTGAACTGAGGGTAATAGGAAGAAAACAGCCGGCTGCAGCGATCCTGTTTCCCTTAATAATGACTGCCCCGTCATGGATAGGAGACGTCGGATGGAAAATACTGAGCAGGAGTTCTTTGGATACCCTTGCATCGAGAAAAGTCCCGACCTCGACAAAATCTTTCAGACTTGTTTCGCGTTCGATCACCATCAGAGCACCGATTTTTCTGTTTGACAAGGAGACCGTTGCCCTGACGATCTCCTCGAGTGATTTCAGTTCCTCAGCAGTAGTAAACGACAGAAACTGGGCCTCACCCATATGGGCGAGCGCCCTTCGTATCTCGGGTTGAAACAAAACAATGATTGCAATCACAATCTGCGCCCAGAAACTCTGGACAAGCCAGTCTATGGTAAAAAGTTCGAGATATCTTGAGGCGATTGAGGCAATAAGCAGGATGCCAAGACCGATAAGCATCTGGGCGGCCTTGGTGCCCTTTACGATAAGCAGCAGCCGGTACAGGATAAGAGACATGAGTGCGATGTCAAGAATATCAAGTATCCATCTGTGTTCTCTTAGAAAATCAATCATGATTTATTTTGGTCCCCGCAGTTTTATTATTATATATGAAGCAGTTTCAATTTTCCTATTACGAATTCAATCTGCAGCACAGCAATTCTTTTTGCAACCAATCAAAGCAAAATCATATATTTACCCGCAGTGAATGCAATCGTGCACGACATTCGATATACTATGGATATCTGTCTGCCTCCACAAGTCGATCTGCAAGAACCTGCTCATTTGACAAGAACAATCTTGTTAGGTTAATCTAACAGCCTATCGCGGGGTGGAGCAGTCTGGTAGCTCGTCGGGCTCATAACCCGAAGGTCAGAGGTTCAAATCCTCTCCCCGCCACCAATGAAATCTAACAGGGCCTGCACTCCTTGCAGGCCTTTTTATTGTACATCAGTCACAAAGAAAACCCTTTTTTCGTATGTCCCGTTGTCTATCGCAATTCTCAGACTGATCTTTCCAGGATTAATCAAAATATTATCTTTTTGTTTCATTGCAATTCCTAAATGCCCTGAATTTCCTGAATAATCTGTTTAAGCAAAAAAGGTGTTAAAGCAAAAAAAAGGTTGACAAAAATCAGTTATTAAAGTATAAATAATCTAATTATATTTGCTCAATTAATGGAGAATTTGATGACGACGATGAAACATAAGTTCTTTATTTTATTTATCTCAGCCTTCATATTAACCAACTTCTTTTCTCCATTTTCTTCTGCGTCTGCACAGAGTGTTTTGACGCTCGGAGAAATCCAAACATCAGGGAGTGTCTTCATTGAGTCATCATACGGCAAGTGGCTGCCCTCTGCAAAAACATACCCGCTTCTTCAGGGTACGAAAATAAAGACTGAAGAAGGTTCTGCATCAATACATTTCAGTAACGGGTCCAGAGTGGACCTATCCAAGAATACCATGGCAGTTATCGAAGGTTCTCCTTCCGACTATAGCGTCAGACTTGTATCAGGGGTGATTGCCTTTAACATCAATCCGGCGTCATCGCTTACGGTTTCAACTGCATCAACAGATGTATATGTCAACAGCAGGAAAGGCCTGGTACAGAAAGTCTCTCAGGAATCAGCAGGGTGGAGCCTCGGCGCTGTCTCAGTCACTGACAAGGGAACTGAAGTCAAAAGCATATCAGGGAAAATATTCGTCAGCGTTTCTGCATCTGACATGAAGCTTGTAGCACCTGGTGAAACACTTTTTGTCGGTTCAGACGGCAAACATAAGACATATGCTGTTCAGGCTGTTACAGGAGCAGGAGCTATGGCTGGTTACTCTTCAGGAGAACAACTTGCTGCAATCATTATAGGAACTTCAGAGGCTGTCACTGTCGGTGCATTATCAGGCTGGGTGGTTTTCCGCGGCAACAGGCATGCAAGCCCCTCAAGCCCGTAAGCGAAGCTTTCATTTTTTTTGATTTTTCGTTAAACTACTCCAATGTATAAAAGGCCTGTCAGCGTTTGTTCCGCATTTCTCCTTTTCTTTCTTCTATCTTCATGCAGCAGCAGTCCCGTCGCAAAAACGGCTTCACTTTCCGACCTCGCTACCCAGAAAAAAACAGACAAACTGAACGAAGCAATAATGCTTTCAGCCGCCAGCCAGCAGCCGGCGGTTGAAGAAGGATATCTCGTCGGCCCCGAAGATCTCCTGGAAATAGAAGCCTATAATGTAGATGAAGTAAAGAAGCTCGTAAGGGTTAATTCACAGGGAGAAATTGCCCTTCCCCTTGCCGGCATCCTGAACGTCAAGGGACTTACCACCTCTGAGATCGAACAGCTTATTGCAAAAAAGCTCGAAAAATATGTCCAGGAGACAGTCGTTACCGTATATGTCAAGGAATACAAAAGCCAGCGGATTTCCGTAATCGGAGCAGTCAATAAACCCCAGATATTCTCTGTTACGGGGCAGCGGTATCTCGTTGATATGCTCATGATGGCCGAAGGGGTCTCAAAAGATGCCGGCAGCATCTGCTACGTCCTGAGGCCGGTGGTAAAAAATAATCCCAACAGCCGCGCTGAAACGATTGTCATAGATCTTGATCAGCTCCTCATAGACGGCAACCTTGAGCTCAATATTCCTGTATTTGCCGGAGATGTAATCAATATTCCAAAGGGTGGGCTGTTCTTTGTTGACGGTGCAGTAAAAACCCCCGGCGTTTACAACTTGAGGGGAAGAACCACCCTCGTTCAGGCAGTTTCCATGGCACAGGGAGCCAACTCCGACGCCAAACTGGATGATGTCAGGATTTTCCGTGATAACGGCAAAGGAGAACGGGAAGTGCTGATCGCTGATTATGGTTCCATGAAAAACGGGGAAAAACCTGATTTTCTCCTTGCTGAAAATGATATAATCATAGTACCGAAAAGCGGGATAAAGAACTTCTTCAACGGCTTTGTAAGTACGATAAAGGGACTGATCAGTTTCGGGACGATTCCGATATTTTAAGTTTTTATGAGTGAAGATCAGAATAACATCAGGCAGGAAAACAAAAACAGGGCCCTCGATAAGCCGA
>JBBIUL010000073.1:0-9257 GCA_037440265.1 Nitrospira sp.
CGGCTTCTTTCAGCCTCCGGGCCATATCCGCATTGATAAGGAATCCGTTGCTGTTCATCGAAACGGCAAAACCGAGGTCAGCAGCAGCCCGGGCGATTTCGAGGATGTCCCTTCTCAAAAGCGGCTCGCCTCCGCCAAAATTCAGATTAAAGACCTTTGCCTCAGCAAGTTTCTTCATGATGGAACTGACGGTCTCAAAGTCAAGCTCATCCTGCACATCTGCCCGGCTGTAGCAATGCCTGCACATGAAATTGCACCGGTTCGTAACCGCCCAGTTAATCGTGAGCGGTGCAGAAGGGATGAGGCTATTCTTCATAAATCAGCCCCTCATTTCTGAGCTGTCCGAGAAACTCCCTGACGTCGTTCCTCAGCATTTCTTCATCAACCTCAAAGGTATTCCTGAGTTCAACCACGATATCGTCCTCTGTCCTGCCGTCGCAAAGCTTCCAGATCTCAGTCCCGAGGATATTGAATGAGTGCATCTTGCCGGAATGGAGTATAATCGATGTACCGATGTCAGAGGCGTCCTCACCTGTGCCGAGAGAGGAATATGCCTGTTCCTTGAACCGGTCCTCTTCTCTCCACATGGCGTCAGGGTTTCTGAATATTTTCATCCCGCAAAGACCTTTTTTTAGTCGCCCGCAGCAGTTATCGAAGCAAGCACGAGGTTCTCTTTTCCGCTATTGCTGATGCCATGGTCAACGAGCGCCGGCACAATGACGATCCTGCCGGTACCGATGACCTCTTTCTTTCCTGATGACATGAATTCCCCGCTCCCCTCCATGACAACCCAGATATGGTTTCCGTGATGGGTATGGGTAGTGATTTCCTGGCCGGGCTTCAGACAGATAAGCTTTATTGAAGAGTGTTCATCCGACCAGATCGTTTCGAGATGGCGCTTCTCGTCATTGAATTTCTTCAGCTCATGCACGTTCAGTATCGTTGTTTTCATTCATTCTCCTTGTCTTGCATTCATTGTTTGCAATCATCCGGTAAAAACAATATAGGGTTGATTGTAACACAAAACCTGCTATGCCTTATTCACAAATTTCAATACCCTGCCGAAGAAACCTGACAATCTGGTGAACAAAGATGACCCCGGAGCTGCCGGCAGTTCTTCCTCATGCGTAACAGAACCGGAGAAGACAACCCCGTATCTTGACGAGACCTGATTTGCAGAAGCCATGGGATCTTCTTTCTGCTCCCTCGCTCCCGCTGCAATCAGCATGCTCCTGCCGTCGTCAACAAAACCCGAGAGCGCCTCCTGTTCAGCAGATGAAAAAACCGCTGCCTGCCCTGAACCGCTGAAAAACAGCCACACCTGGCTGTACTGCTCAAGGAACGTTTCTGACAGGGCGGGTGTTTGCTGCCTGTCTGTTACCGTGACGTCAAACCCTTTCTGCTGAAGGATTGCGGAAATGTCTCTGCCCGGGTCAGGCCTTACGGACAGATGATAGACCATGATCTTTCTGCCTTCAGCGGAGGTGTTGTTTTTTTCGAGCCAGTCAGCGACATTGCCTATGTAATTTCTGTTGTCATACTTGCCTGTTTCACCGGAGAATCTCCCTGCCCCTGCATCAAATACAATCCCTCCGTGTCCCTCTATATCGTTCGTATAGGTAGCGATCATTGCCTTTCCGTCAGGGTCCATAACAATCCGCACCTGCTTGTCCTGTTTTTCGATCACGGCTGAGGGGCCGCCCGATACTGAGCCGACGTTTCTCAAAAGAGGGTTGCCGGTATCTGCATAGGGGGCAAAGACAAAAAACTGAAACAGATAGGCAATAAGAATCGTGCCGGCAATGCAGACCGACATGTACAGGACAAAGACCCTTTTCTTAAACACAGACCAGAACATGATCATGGCAGGCATTGCGGTTACCGGTCCGCCGATCATGAAGGCAAGTGCAGCGCCTCCGTCAAGGGTCCCGTTCAGGGAGCTTTTGATGTGATAGAGGATGCTCGAAGCGCTGATCTGATGGAGAAATATCGGGACCGACCCGAGGGTGATATACACAATATTCAAAGGGTCCTTCTGGCCGAACAGACGGTAGATCCATTCCCGCGGCATGTACCTTTCGACAACAGCGCCGATGGCAACGCCGACCAGCACATACTTCCCAACCAGCCACAGCATCTCTGAAGATTTTGCGAGGAAGATTATAAACTTATTGCCGGTTTTGACCGCCACCCGGTTCCCGAAGCTCTGTTTGCATCCGCACCTGAACCGCTCATCAGGATAATCCTCATCATGGAAATCCCCTCTTGGTATGGCGCCCTCGATAAATATTGTTTTAGTCTGAAACCCCCTGTTTCTCACCATGTGGGTAATGGTGCCGGCAAGCACACCCATTACAAAGGCTGATATAGTCCTGATTGCAGTCCATTCCGGCCCAAGGTCATTCAGCGTCAGGAGATAGGTGGACGGGCTCAGAAGCGGTGAGGTCACCATCAGGGACATGACAGGTGCAAGTGGCAGCCCGGCAAAGAGCAGACTTATCGCAGTGGTCAGTGTACCGCAGGCGCAGAGGGGCGTCAGGATGCCTATGAAAGAAGCGAGAAATACGCTCAGGTAACCATACCGCCTGAGCGTATTCTGGAGTTTTGCAGTAATTTTATAGGTGCGGATCAGGCCTGCCAGAAGTATGCCGACAATAAAGTATGGCAATACATCCCATAATTCTGCTGCTATGCCGTGGCTGCTGAAGAAAAGGTCCCAGATTTCAGCCCACAGGAGGACAAGGAAAGGGCTTGCTGATTCGGCATCCTTTGCAACAGGGCTGGTCGGTCCGTACTTCCAGACATGCCAGACAACCAGCAGGACAGAAACGGCAATCAGGAAAAGGAGCGTTCTGTTCGCTGCCCTTGATCCGTTTCCGTGGATCCTGCATTCATCATTCTTTTTAATACGCAACGATTTTAAAAACATTTTACTGAACAGACTTGCGGCATGCCTTTGTCATTTGCCGGGCATCTGTGGTTAATCAAGTCCTGACTGGAATTCAGGGGAAAACGTCTCTCCCCTCTTCCGGTATAAGAGCCCGATGATGAATAGGATGGACAGACCGAAGAGAATCGCCAGCTTGCCTTCATACGGAGTCCCTCCTGCGTTTCCGCCAAGCCCCCAGTTCTGAACAAGCGCTGCGCCGGTGAGCATACCAAGGACCGCAGCGCCTGCATCAGTATCTCCCTGTCCGGCAGAAATCAGCTGTCTGAACGGACATCCCTTGATAAGCACAGAGCCGAAGCCGACCATGAGCATGCCGAGGAAGTTCCAGAGATAGCTCTCATTAGAACTCGGCTGGCCGTGTATGCCCGGAGAAAACTGCCCGGTGAGGAAATTTGCAGCAAGGGCAAACATGAAGAACGAACCCATGCCGATAGCCAGGCCGGTCGTCTTCGGACAGACGGTAAATTCTTTCGGACCCCAGAGAAAAAACCTCGATATGCCGCCGGTTATGCAAAACCCGGTCCTCTGCGCCAGCGCACCGATGCTCAGCCCTGCGATCAGGGAAAGATAAACAGGTGCATGCTGGGCCCCGGCGCCCTTAGTGCTGAAGGAAATAAAGACCGGTTTCCACAGGAGTGCACCAAGGAGCAGCACCATGAGACCCGGTATCAGGAACCCGTTTGCCTTCGGCAATGCAGAAGGCCTGCCGAGGCTGAACCCGTTCTCGAGAAATTTCAGACCGATATAAACGCCGGCTGCAAGACCCCCAACGCCGACAATGGCAGTAAAGTCTCCGGCTGCAATTCTGAACACCATCTTGATGGGGCACCCTATAAAAACTGCGCACCCGATAATCAGCAGGATTCCCACGAAATATCTCAACAGAGGAGAACTTCCTCCGGTGGCACTGAACTCCTTCTTATAAGAAGCCATCAGGAAGGAGCCGGCAACAAACCCGATGATCTCCGGCCTCAGATACTGCATCCTGATATTTCCGTGGAGACCGAGAGAACCGGCCATATTCTCCATGAAACACGAAATGCAGAACCCGGTATTCGCAGGGTTGCCGAGATAGTTGAGCAATACCCCTGCGATGCCGATCACCGCGCCGGTCAGGACAAAAAGGTATTTGGGATAGCACGACTGGTCAGAAGAAGCCGGCGCGCCGCCCCGTACCCTGTCCCAAAGTCTTGCCACAGGGCCCTTCTTTTCTATCCTGCAGAGTATCTTTTCAGACATGTTCCATTCTCAGTTAACCTCATTCATATTCTACAAGTGTCAGCCGCAGCTCCCAGCGATCTTCCTCTTCAGGTAATAGATCATTTTCCTGCTTTTCTTCATTGCCTCGTCTCCGGGGTTTTCCCTGATCCTTTTGTCAGCCTCCTCCAATGCCTCCCCTGAAGCAATCTTCAGTTTCTTGCCCTGGAAGAGCGGCGTCTTTTTATCAAGATAATCCGGATTCAGGTCAATCGCCTCCTTGTATTCAGGCATTGCCTTGAGCGGTTCATGCCTCCTCATGAAAATATCTCCCATGAGCATGTGCGGCTCGCCTTCATAGGGGTATTGCTGAATGAGTTCCCTGACCAGTACTTCCGCCTTTTCAAGGTTGTCGGATTCAATGAGGTTCTTCACGAGTTTTGCCCTGGCAACAACCTCGCTGTTGACCGGCAGAAAATCAGCAGAGACAGCCCGCTGCTTCAGGGCAGGATCAGACACTGCCTCTCCCATGTGAAGGCTCATGAGCGCAAGGGAACTGATGATGAGGATAACAATCGCCCAGATTGAAATTCTGTCAAGCCGGTCCATCAATACCTCTGGTAGGGCGGCATGTTGGTCCTCTTGGCAATATCACGGACACCGTCAAAATCCTTGTCCGTGATATCCTCGTACCCGTCAACGTTCGCCCGTTCAAGCACTTTTATGATTTCGCCGTCAAGCTCAACCGTGTCGGTATTCCTGAGGTCCAGCAGCGCCTGTTTAAATTTTTTTGCCAACCCGTCATCAACCTTCTGGGTTACCCCGAAATTGCAGTAGGGGATCGGCTCGGCCTCTCCGATAATGGTGAAGTCATCATTGTCGATCCTGCCGTCTGCGACCATCCGTTCAAAATCGAGCAGGGGAGCAGCGCCGGCATCAAACTTCCCGAATAAAACTCCATAGATTACCTTTTCATGCTTGAAAGACCCCGGCGGTATGGAATAGAAAGAAAGGTCGTTTTCAGGGTCAATCCCGTTCTTCAGAAGCAGATCGAGCTGGACCATGTATGAAGTCGGTCCGAGCATGGGGCCGAAGATCATGGACTTGCCCTTGAGGTCGCGGATGTTTTTTATGCCGCCGGTCCTTGATGCTATGATCAGGCCCTTTGCATATGAGCCGAGTGACCCGGATTTTTCAGAAGCAAGAATCTCAACCCCATGGTTTCTGTTCATGATGATGTACAGCAGTGAGTTGGTATGGGTAAAATCCAGTTTGTCGAGCTGTCCGGTGAAGTCGGCCGTATCTATGGCAACCGCCTCAAACGCAACACCCAGCTTTTTGCTCAAGTATTCGGTAAGGGGTTTAAAACGCTGGATCGTCTCCTGTTCACTGTTGCAAATCATGTATCCGATCTTGTACGTGCGTTTCTCTTCAGCGGGTTTGGATGAGGTGCACGAGACAAGCATCAAGAGCACAAAGAATAGTGCGGAGAGTTTCTGTGTCATTTCCTGATCACCTTGATTTCGAAAACCTCCTCAGCAAATACATTACAGATCCCAGCCCTATGACGGCAAAGCCGGCATACACAAACGGCTTGCCGGGATCGTTCGTTATCTGTATTCCTGCAAATTTGTTGCCAAATTTGTCAAAATCAATATTTACATTATAAAAACTATATTTTCCCCAAGTCAACGGACTATTTATCTCCGAGGTCCCCCCGGCAATAACCGAAGAGTCATCTGAAAGCGAAACATCAAGCCAGACACGCTTCAGATGAGGGTCCTGAAATGCAACAAGGACAAAATCATAGGGGAAATCGGCCGGGAGACTCTTCACCCCTGCAGTATCTGCAGAACCAAGTGATTGTCCGTCAGCAGCAACACTCAGTCTCAGGTTCTCAGCCGGAAATTCCATAACTTCAGCCTTTACTGTATATCCGTCGAGACTGAAATGCTCTGATGTCTTCAGTTCGAACAAACCGATCTTTTCAGTCCCCCTGAGGACTCCCACCCTGACCGGTATGGGATAATACTCAACATGGATCTTATCGACTGCAAGATTAAAACCGAGGGGCATGTCCTGTTTTACGTCCCAGCGGTACGCTTTATCAACTGAGGTGCCCTCATAGATATTGACCGTTGCCACAAAACCGAAGGAACTGACAACAGCGCCTGCAATGACCATAATCGTACCGAGATGCAGGACAAGCACCGCCTTTGAAAGGGTTCTGATCCTCTGGAGCGTGCATAAAACAAGGTTCAGCGACATAATGCCGAGGATGATGCGCCCCGGCCACCCGATCTCGATATCCTTTCTTTCTCCAAGGGTCCCCGGGATCAGGACGGCGCAGAGGAGCAGAAACAGGATCAGCGAAAGTTCCCGCGACGAAAGAAAGCGGTAGAACCGTGCAAGCCTTTCAGATGATTTTGACACTGGTTGTTCTTGTCAGATGAGCTTCTTGGATTTCAGGAAGTCCTTGGCAACCTTTTTGGGGTTCTCGCCGGAGTCGACTGACTTTATCATCTTTGCGTACGTTTCATCAGTAATTGAGCTGCCGAGTTTGTTGATGACCCTCGGAAGCGCAGGGAAATTATTGAGGATTTCGTTTCTCAGAAGCGTTGCGGTTAACGCAGGTTCACCGGCGCTGCTGCCTGAAAAACCGAACGGCTTCAGCCATATAAGCCCTTTTTCCTTTTCATAGCTTGCCTTCACGAACTCATACGCCTTTGCAGCATCCCGCTCAGCCGGTTTGTTCAGGACAACAAGCGCCCGCGATGTATTTTCAACAAGGATATCGACTCCCTTTGTTTTGACCGCGTTGTAGAGTTCCTGGGAATTCTTGAAAAATTTTGCCTCGATAGTTGTGCCTGTCCGCTCGTTTATCAAAACAGAGATCAGCTCTGCAAACACCTTGCCTTCCGAAGAATCGATCACGCCGATGTGAAGCACCTTCCCCACACAGGCTTCTGCTGCCGGTGAAACAAGCAGGAGCATAATCAAAATAAACACTGCCTTCTTCATGGCCTGCACCTCCTTGTACTGCCCTCTGTTATCAGAAAAACCGTCAATCTATTATAAACCATTTGCCCGTTTTATTTTGTTGAGCCATGGGCAATTACCACATCCACGGCTGTCAAATCGCCCTCGACGGTCATCTCCCTGCTGAGGGCATAGTGCTGCCCGGGCGGGAAAACCGCGGCAGCGCCGAGGTGGTACGTCCCTGCAGGAACATAGAGCGTGTATCGGCCCTGCTCGTCAGCCCACGCTGAAAGATAATCAGGCATTCCAGACGTCCTGTTTTTTATGTTTGCAAACACATAGCCGCGTGGCAGAGGAAGACCCTTTTCATCGAGGACCCTTCCTGAAATCCTGACCGCGACTTCCCTTTCTTTTTTCCTCGCCTTCATCGCTTCCCTCAGGTCTGTCACCGTAAAATCATGCGTTACAGTCCTCGCAGGTTCCAGATCAAGCACAACTGCTTCACCTGAATGACGGTCTCCGGGGAAAAGAGGACCGTATTCATCAGATTTTTTCAGCCGTGCAATCATCCAGTATTTGCCGGGAGGCACAACCATCCGGTAGCTGCCGTCCCTCGCCGTACGGGTTGATATGAAATCAGCCGGACGCCTGACTTCAGGGCTGTCATAGACAAATATCTTTGCCCCTTCAACCGCATTCCCTTCTGCGTCATGCACCTTTCCGGTCAGTACTGTCTCGTCTGCTGAAGCGTCAGGTACACAGAGCAGCATGCTGAAAAAAACACAAAGGAGTACTGCAATGGCATATTTCAAATCAGAATAAACCGCTGTTTTTTTCATTTCCCGGACACCCCGTACTGCCTGCTGTTTATGCCCGGTTCCCCTGTCATGGAGCCTTTTGATAGAGGTCCGAGATGAAAAGGTTCCCTGGCAAAAGGCTCGAAGATCACCCTTCCTATCTCCGGCTCTTCTGCTGCATCGTAGATCTTTTCTGCTGGGCTGACACCGCCCCACCAGTTGTCGCGTGCATCAACATCTTCATCATTGAAATCACCAAGACGTATGTGATACCCGCTGTTCTCGGAAAAATTGTTTTTCTTTATGGAAAGTCCGCCGCCCTTCTCTCTCACAAAAATGCCGGTCTCGTTTCCCCTGATGATGCTCCCCGTAACAAGCGCCTTTCCCCGGTACGACCTCAGGCCGATGACATTTTCACTGAATAAAGAGTTCCTGATGTCAAGCGGCCCGCTTGAAAACCGCATGCCCCCGTAATTATTTACAAAGGAACATCCCTCAACCCTGAGGTTCGTAAAATGGACATGAAGCCCCCAGGTAGCATATTCAAATATGCAGTTTGCAAATGAACTGCCTTCCGCATGGTCGAGGTGTATCTCATCCCAATAGCCGCGCTCTCTGCTGTTATGAGCGGTGAAGGCGATACGCGCATTTTCTTCGCCTTTTGCCAAAATCATTCCCTTTACGTTCATTCCTGCGCCCTTATCAAAATACACCTTTGTACCAGATGAAACAGCAAGTTTTGTGCCATTTGCAACTGAAACTTTGTTCTTGATAAGGATGTTCCCATGCCAGTTCGAATCAGTCTTTATGTTCTGCATGGGCCACGCAAACAGCACCGGCTCACCCAGGACCGGCAGGTAATCTGCCCTGCCCTTTTCAGGATCATCAGCCTTGTCATAGATCGTCTTCTGCAAATCGTCTCCGCCCCACCAGTTCTCCTGCACCGAGACATCCGCAGCCCCGTCTATGCCCAGATTATAGAGTCTGTTCCTTAAAATATTATTGCCGGTAATGACCCCCTGAAAAGAGAGGATGCCGATGCCCCGCTCGCCATTGTCTGAGATGAGATTGCGGCGGATGACAGCGCTGGAATCAAGTATATTCATCCCGTTAATGCCGTTTTCCTGCAGTACATTGCCGCTGATCTCGATATTCTCTGTGTCTTTTAACGCCAGACCGGTTTCAGTATTGTGTGAAATCACATTCCTGGTATAGGTGCCGTAGACCCCGTCACTGACCAGAAGCCCCTGCCGGTTGCCGGCAATAAGGTTCTCCTCAAGCACCGGCACTCCCTCCCTGACCCTCAGTCCCTCGAGCGAATTACTTACAAAGGA
>JBBIUL010000074.1:0-9246 GCA_037440265.1 Nitrospira sp.
TTGACGACAGGGGCATACAGACAATCCTGAAAGAAGTCAGTTCGGAAGACCTGTCACTTGCGCTGAAGACGGCATCTGATGCGCTCAAGGAGAAGATCTTCAAAAACATGTCCCAGCGTGCAGCAGGCATACTCAAAGAGGAGATGCAGGTGAGGGGGCCGGTGAAGGTCTCTGATGTGGAGAAGGCGCAGCAGAACATTGTGAAGGTAGCACGCAAGCTTGAATCGGAGGGAAGGATCGTTATCGGCGGCAGAGGCGGTGAAGAGCTTGTCGTATAAGAAACATGCATCAGCAGGACATGAAGTTGTCCCTTTTTGCATGCCTCAGCTGCATGCAAGGGGGCGCGACGCAGCTGCAGACCTGGCATCGGGCCAGAGGCTGGAGGATATTGAGCGGGAGGCATACGAAAAAGGATTCCAGGCCGGTGAAAAGGCCGGTTTTTCCATGGGAGAGCAGAAAGCTGCTGTCCTGATCGACAGGATTGAGGCAGTCCTGAGAGAACTTATTGCACTGCGGGAAACAGAGGTCCGCGAGCTCGAACCGCGGATCATTGAACTCTCAGCCGGGATTGCCCGGAAGGTCCTTATCCGTGAACTGGCGCTTGATCCTGATGCGATAGTAAGCATAGCAAAAGAGGCGATTATGAAACTTGAGCGTTCGGGCCAGATTACGATCAAGGTGACCCCGTCGCTCTATGATCTTTTTGTGAAGCACAAAAGCGGTCTTCTGAATATTCACCCGGACATTGTCTTTGACATCGACCCCTCTGTCCCCCCTCACGGTTCAGTAATTATGGGGCCGCTCGAGGATGTCCATACTGACCCAGATGAACAGATCAGGAACATTATCAAGGACATGGCTGAAAGAAATGGCAGTTATTGACCTTTCCCCGTATATAAATGCGGTCCCTGATACTGAACCGCTCAGGGTATATGGCCGCGTGGTTGAGATCACCGGGATAATCATTAAAACAACCGGGATCAGGGCAAGTGTCGGAGAGTCGTGCAGGATATTCTCCGGAAAGGACGGGATAATTCTTGATGCCGAAGTCGTTGGTTTCAGGGACGGCAAGGTGCTCCTCATGGCTGTCGGCGACCTGTCCGGCATAAGCCCCGGCAGCAGGGTGATCTCTGTCGGCCGGAAGGTGTCAGTAAGGGTATCTCCAACCCTTGTCGGGAGGGTCATTAATGACAGGGGCGAGCCCCTTGACGGGAAAGGGCCTGTGGCAGGCATGGACTATCCGCTGGTTTCGGTTACCCCCCATCCGCTGAAACGGAACAGGATTAAGGAGCCGATTGACCTCGGGATACGGGCGATCAACGGTCTTCTGACGTGCGGTAAAGGACAGCGGGTCGGCATCATGGCAGGCTCAGGAGTGGGCAAGAGCGTGCTCCTCGGCATGATGGCACGGTATACCGAGGCAGCGGTAAATGTCATTGCCCTGATCGGTGAGCGGGGCAGAGAGGTGCGTGAGTTCATAGAAAAAGACCTTGGCGAGGACGGCCTGAAAAAATCAGTCGTCATTGTCTCGACTTCAGATCAGCCCCCGCTTGCAAAGGTCAGGGGTGCGCTTGCTGCGACTGCAATCGCAGAGTATTTCAGAGACCGGGGAGACAATGTGCTGCTGCTCATGGACTCACTCACGCGCGTTGCACAGGCCCAACGGGAGATCGGGCTTGCCGTCGGAGAGCCGCCAACAGCACGCGGATACACCCCTTCTGTTTTCTCTCTGCTGCCGAAGCTCCTTGAGAGGGTCGGTACTTCGGCCGGATCTGGCAGCATAACCGGCATCTATACTGTCCTTGTTGAAGGAGATGACATGATGGAGCCGGTGGCTGATGCAACAAGGGCGGTACTGGACGGTCATATCGTACTGTCAAGGGAGCTTGCCATGGAAAACCATTACCCCTCAATTGACGTGCTCCAGAGCGTCAGCAGGCTCATGCATGATATCGTAGACCCACACCACAAGATCTGTGCCGGCAGGTTTATCGAGGTAATGGCGACCTACAGGAAATTCGAAGACATGATCAATCTCGGGGCCTATAAGGAGGGTTCGAACCCGAAAGTCGAACATGCACTGCGCATGATAGACAGGCTCAGGTCCTATCTGAGACAGGGGATTCATGAGAAACGCGACTTCGGCGACAGCATTCAGGGGCTGCAGATGATAGCCGAGGAGATGGAGATGGGCAGATGAAGAATGAAAAGAGCATTTCCAAGATCCTTGGACTGAAAGAGATGACCAAGGACCAGCTTGAACTTGAAGTAAAGCGGGTCAGGGATGAGCTCGATGATGAACAGGCGAGGCTTGAGCACCTCAGGAATACCCTCGAATATGCAAAGATGGAGTTTGAGAACCGGCGGAGCACCGATCCTCTCCACCGACAGGAACTGGAGATTTTTTATGCCTATGTTGCCAGTGTCAGCAGCCAGATAACGAGGCAGAGGACCCTGGTCCAGGAAAAACAGGCTGCGTTTGACGCGGCTCAGCATGCGATGCTCGAGGCATACAAAGAGAAGAAACTTGTCGAAATCCTGTATCACCGGGTGCTTCACGAGGAGATGAGAGAGACGCTCCTGAGCGAACAGAAAGAGGCAGACTTTTCTTTTCTCTCGCGGAAGGCAAGACCATGAGATCCATGAAAGAAACAATAGCGGACAGCGCATTGCAACGAACTGACAAATGTCTGACCGTTATTATCCTTGTCATCTGTTTTTTGTTATCGGCCTCAATAACGCCGGGAGCTGAAGAAGAACGGCAGGGGAATCCGGCAGTTCAGCTCCGGGATCTGAAAGAGCGGGAGGCTGCTGTACGGAAGGAAGAAGAGAGGCTCAATGCGATAAAAAAAGATGTTGAACAGAAGATAGCAGAATACAGGGGCCTTCTGGACAAGATAGAGAAGATGCTCTCGAAGATGGAACGGGCTAATGATGAAAAACTGGCACATGCGGTGAAAGTATATGAGGCGATGCCCGCCGAGGATGCAGCCGCACGGCTTTCGGTTATTGATGAACACACTGCGGTGAATATACTGATGCAGATGAAAGCAAAAAAGGCCGGCGCAGTGATTTCTTTTATGGACCCGAAAAAAGCTGCATCGGTTACAAAAAGCATGACCGGCATCGAGAAAAATTTTCCTACCAACTGAAATCTTTTCGCATCACTCAAAAGCCTCAAAAAGAGATAGTACAGATAATTCAAGCAGTTATCATCTGGCATAGTTATTGATAATCAGTCGAACATGGATATTGCCATGCAGATGATTGCCTTGCCGGTTGTTGCAGCCGATTCGCAAGGGATATGTTTGCAAACGACTGCCCCGGAGTCACCGGCTTCAGCAGGGTTTGCCGCATCGCTTGAACAATTGCTCGGACAGTCCGTTGATGAACGCAGCACAGACGAAAAAGGGCTGGCTGTCCTTTCAGGACTGCTGAATCTATTAACAGGCTTCAGCACCATACCGGGACCGACTGATGCGGTCCATGAAGATGATGCAGGCGTGCTGCAAGGGAAGGAAGCCGTTAATGATTTGTCCGTCCCGGGGCTGATTGCCGGTCAGCAAGCAATTTCATCTTCTGATGTCTCGGCTGTTCAGGAATTCGTGCAAGCGGAGCCACAAAAGCATATGCAAATGCCGCTTTCAATGGATGGTAAAATACCTTTTGCCGAAGCGAAAAACCCGGTCATGCATCAGCAGCATAACATTGTGTCAGATGAGACAGGAAAATCTTCTCTGCCCCTGTCCGGGACTGAAAACGTTACGACTACCATGCAGCAGAAGAGACCTCATGCAGCTTCTGCGCATCATCCTGCGGATGCCGGTGCATCTCAATATGCCCTCAAGGGGTTGTCTGATAAGCAGGACAGTGTGCCGGTGAACAGTCCCCATACAGGTTTTTCCGGAACATTGGACGGAGAGGACCTGTCCTGGTCCGGCAAGGATGAATCGCCTTCAAAAAGCCTTGAGCCGGTAAAGCTGTCATTAGAGCGCGCAACATCACCACAAAGCTCCTTCAATGAAACACTGATACAGGAAGATGGTGCAATGACAGGAGGACAGGGGAACAGGGGCCTGACAAAGAACATCGAACAGTTTGAACTCCGCGAGGTCCGCCCGGAACAGAAAATCCCGGAAGCGCTGCATGTTTCAAAGGCTGAACTGGTCCGCGGGGATGTTACTTCGCTGAAGGTCTCCCTGGCTCCTGAAGGGATCGGAGAGCTTGATATCGAACTTGTTCTGAACAAGGGGATGGTCAATGGCCACATACTGGCAGCTGAAGGTACGGGCAAGGCAGCAATAGAGAGA
Organism: Nitrospira sp.; assembly: GCA_037440265.1. GTDB lineage: Bacteria > Nitrospirota > Thermodesulfovibrionia > Thermodesulfovibrionales > UBA6898 > JBBIUL01. The sequence continues at coordinate 4,311 of JBBIUL010000074.1, forward strand.
AACCTGCAGCATATGGTTGACGCCCTCATGAAAGACGGAATAAATCTCGGCGGGGTTTCTGTGTCGCTCAGGGAGAGGCGGGATGAAACATTCGTCCAGTCCGATGGAGAATATGACAGGCATGCCCCTGAACTGAGACATGCGCATCACAGCGCAGACAGTGCCGGAAGCGGACTGATAAATATTTATGTTTAGAAAGGAGGGAACCAGATGGAAATATCTTCGTTGAACCAGGTTGCGAAACAGTCAGCGGTGAAAACAGAGAAGACGATCTCGAAGGAAGAATTCCTGAAGCTCTTTACGCTCCAGTTGAAATATCAGAACCCTCTGAACCCGATGGACAATACGGAATTTACCGCACAGCTTGCCCAGTTCAGTTCTCTTGAGCAGCTTACGAACATCAATTCCCAGATCAAGAACCTGGTTATGTACCAGAATTCACTGCAAAACACCCTTGCAGCAGGTCTTATCGGAAAAGAGGTTGGGATCTCAGGCGATGAGATCCGTCTTGCCGGCAGCGCCACAGGAGGATTTGTCCTGAATACCGATACTCCGTCGGCAAAGATATCGATCTATGACCTGAACGGAAGGCTGCTGCGGGAGGACACCATGACGTATCTGCGGGCAGGGAATAACACGTATGTCTGGGACGGCAGGGACAATGCCGGGACCAGGATGCCGGACGGAAGCTACAGAATGAAGGTAGAGGCAACCGACCTGCAGGGGAGAAAGACGGATGCCGAGACCCTGTCGTACGGAACGGTTACCGGTATCAGGTTCGTGAACAACACAACCCGGCTTGTGATCGGCAATGGAAGGGACATTACCATGAGCGACATATACGAAATAAAAGGAGGTATCTGATATGTTGACATCACTGTACTCCGCGATAAGCGGGATGAACGCAAACGGAACGACCCTGTCCGTGATAGGAGACAATATTGCCAATCTTAACTCTGTGGGCTTCAAGAGCAGCAGGATCTCGTTCGGCGACGCCCTCAGCCAGACGCTTGCAGGCGCTGCAGGGTCGAGTCAGGTAGGCCGCGGCGTGTTTGTCAGCGGCATCAATCCCCTGTTCACACAGGGATCGTTTGAGACAACCGCGAGCGGCCTTGACATGGCAATAGACGGTGAAGGCTTTTTTATTGTCAATGATTCCGGGGCCAGGTATTATTCGCGGGCAGGGCAGTTCTCATTAAACAAGAACGGATATATAACAAATATGGACGGCTTGATCCTCCAGGGATACCTTGCAGACCCTGCTGGAAATATTACCGGTGCAACCGGCGACCTTCAGATTTCTGGCAACCAGATCCCGGCGAACATGACGGCAAATGCCGAGGTCGCGGTAAACCTTAATGCAGCATCCCTTGTACCTGCCGGCGTATTTACCCTTGACGGAAACGGAGACGGGGTAAATGATGATCCGACTAATTATAACCAGTCGACCACGATTTCAGTTTTTGATTCCCAGGGGCAGTCGCATGACATTACGCTCTATTTTGTGAAAGCAGGCGTAAACGCGTGGACCGTGAATTATGTCAACCGGGACCCTGCAAACCCGGCGCTCCTCGTGAGTGCCGGAACACAGTCGCTGACGTTCGACAATATGGGGCTGCTCGTGGATGACAACAGCGGAGCAGCGGTAAACTTCAACTTCGGGGCTGCAGTCGCCAGTCCGCAGGCTATACGTTTCAATTACGGAACAGGGACCGGCGAGTTTCCCCCTGGATCGGGACTTGATGCAACAACACAGTTTGCATCTGATTTTGCAGTCATGAAGCTTTCCCAGGACGGGTATGCATCCGGCTTTCTGAAAAACCTTATTATTTCGGAGACTGGGGTAATGACAGGCGTATTTACCAACGGCCAGACACGGTCCATAGGACAGATCGCGCTCGCGAAGTTCATCTCGCCGACCGGACTGACAAAACTCGGAAGAAACCTCTATGGAGAGTCCTTTGATTCAGGCCAGCCAATTGTCGGTTCTCCTGCGACCTCAGGGCTCGGGAGAGTGCTTTCCAATACCCTTGAACTCAGCAATGTGGACCTTGCTGAGGAGTTCGTTAAGATGATATCCGCCCAGAGAGGGTTCCAGGCTAACTCAAGGATTATCAGCACCACGGACGACCTGCTCCAGGAGCTTGTGAATCTGAAGCGATAGCAGGCCGGTTGTAATAACCGCAGAATGAAAAAGGGCCGCGGCCGGGGAATCCCGGCCGCGGCCCTTTACTGTTATAAAACCATCAATAAGTCATTTTTTTGACCCCATCATAAGAATAAACAGTGTCCTAAACAAAAAAACCTTTATTTTTCAAAGCAATTGCTATGGGCATGGTTTTTGAATAAAACACGTAAGACAATAAGGAGGTTTTATATCCCATGGCTGAAGAAAAAAATGAACTGGATGCTGAACAGCCCCAGGCTGAACCACCAAAAAAGGGAGGCAAAAAAGTCCTTCTTATCATAGTCGGAGTTGTGCTGCTGGTTGCAGCAGCCGGAGGGTTTTTCGGCTATAAGCAATTTTTTGGGAAAAAGGAAGCAGACGAAACTGCAAAGAAGCAGGAGGCTGCAGTAAAAAGCATCCTCGTTGCCATAGACCCGTTTGTCCTGAACCTTGCCGAACAGGGCAGGTTTCTGAAGATGAGTCTTCAGCTTGACCTGATCGAGGAGGCACAGAGACCTGTCGTCGAAAACAAGGTGCCACAGCTGAGGGATGCCATTATTACACTTGTGAGCAGCAAATCCGCAGAATCACTGGCAAGTCCTGAAGGAAAATTTCAGCTCAAGGACGAACTCCTTCTGCGGGCGAATCAGGCAGTCGGCAAAGACGTTTTCAAAAACCTCTACTTCACCGAATTTGTAATGCAATGAGCGATATACTTTCACAGGATGAAGTAACCGCACTCCTGAAGGGAGTAAAATCCGGTGAAATAGAGACGGAACCGCCGAAGAAGAAACCGGCCTCCGGTATCAGCACCTTTGATTTCACCAGCCAGGAGAGGATTGCTCAGGTAAGCATGCCCGGACTGGATGCTGCCAATGAGAAGTTTGCGCAGCTGTTCAAGAAATCGTTGTCAGGCCTTCTCATGAGGATTGTCTCGACAGGCATCAGGAATGCTGAACTGATGAAATTCGGCGACTTTATCAGGTCGGTCGGTTCTCCGTCCAGCATCAATCTTTTCAGCATGAACCCGCTCAAGGGCCAATCGCTTTTGGTAATCGAGGCCCCGCTTGTATATGCATTCGTAGACCTTTTTTTCGGGGGCGCAGGGGCAGTGTCTGCTTCGTCCGAAGGAAGGACGTTTACCTCGATTGAACAGAAGGTCATCCGCAAGATAGTTGATACTGCCCTGAACGACCTGAAGGCCGCATGGAGCGGCATTGCACCGATCCAGCCTGAATTTGTAAATGCCGAAATGAATACCGGACATGTCAAGATCGTAACACCGGGCGAGACCGTACTCAAAACAGAAATCAGGATCGAGGCCGGCGAGTGCACCGGAAGGTTCTTTGTCTGCATCCCGTACTCCATGCTCGAGCCGGTAAAGGAAATGCTCGTCTCTACGGTCAGGAAGGAACGAAACGAACCTGACCAGCGCTGGATCGCAGTCCTGAGAGAAAGCATCGGTGGCTCCCCTGTCGAGGTGGTGGCAGAAATCGGCAGGGCAGAGATTACCTGCAGTGAACTGATGAACCTTACCGTCGGCAGCATTATCACTACCGGCAAACGGGTTGATGACGAGTTCATCATCAGGATCGGTAATGTCGCAAAGTTCAGGGGGGTGCCCGGGTACAGCAGGGGCAACCAGGCCATAAAGATAACCGGGATAGAGAACACATAAAAGGAGTATTTCATGGAACAGAAACAGGCTGTCGGAGAAACAAACTTCAAGGAACTGAAGAGCGAAAAAAAGGACGGAGCAGCACGTGACATAGATTTTCTGCTCGATATTCCGCTCGAGGTAACGGTGGAGCTTGGAAGGACAAAAATACTCATCAAGGACCTCCTGCAGCTCGGGCAGGGGTCTGTTGTAGAACTCGAAAAAATTGCCGGTGAGCCCATGGAGATACTGGTAAACAACAAGCTTGTTGCCAAGGGTGAGGTTGTTGTCGTGAACGAGAAATTCGGCATCCGGCTTACCGATGTCCTGAGCCCGGCTGAACGGATCAGCCAGATCAAATGATCACCGAATACCTGCAGATGACCCTAGCCCTTGCAGCGGTGCTCGGGATCATCCTGGCCCTCGGGTTCTTCATGAAGAAGAAACAGGTGAAGTCAGGGATCTTCCAGCTCGTCTCGTACCAGTCATTCGGACCGAGGAAGGGCATTGCAGCGCTCAAGGTGGGACGGGAAGTATACATCATCGGCATTACGGCAGCGGACTTCAAACTCTTTAAAGTATATGAAGAGCATGAGCTCGAAAGCGGTTCACTCCATGATATGGGCAGTACGCTCAGGAAAGTCAAGGGCCTGAAGGAGCAGATGCATGAACATAAGTGATTCCGTGATGGAAGTATTCCTGATCATCAGCTTTCTTTCATTCCTGCCGGCGGTCCTTATCATGTTCACATCATTTACCAGGATCGTGGTCGTTATCTCGTTTCTGCGTCAGGCCATCGGCGGCGGCCAGCAGATCCCGCCAAACCCCGTAATTATTGGACTCTCACTGTTCATCACCTTGTTCGTCATGTCGCCTACCATTGATGCGATCACCCAGGAAGCCGTCAACCCGTACCTTGAAAAAAAGCTGACGATCCAGGAGGCCCTCAAGAAGTCCGAACCTTCGATCAAGGGGTTTATGCTCAAGCAGACACGGGAGAAGGACATTGCGCTTTTCCTTAACATATCGAAAGAGAAGAAGCCCTCCACCCGGGAGGAACTGCCGCTCAAGGTGGTTGTGCCTGCATTTGCCATCAGCGAACTGAAGACGGC
>JBBIUL010000075.1:0-9173 GCA_037440265.1 Nitrospira sp.
GACATCAAGTTCTCGAGAAAAGGGAAGGTCCGCGACATCTATGACCTCGGGGACAGCCTGCTCCTCATCGCCTCAGACAGGGTTTCTGCCTTTGATGTAGTACTCCCTAACGGACTGCCGGGAAAAGGGAAGATCCTCACCCGGATATCCGTCTACTGGTTCAGGCAGATGGAGGACATCATTAAGAACCACCTGATAGCAGTCAATGTCGACGACTATCCTGAGCAGTGCAAACAATACCGCGAACAGCTCGAGGACAGGAGCATGCTGGTGAAAAAGGCAAAGCCGATGCCGGTTGAGTGTATTGTAAGAGGCTATCTCTCAGGGAGCGGATGGAAAGAATACAAAAAGTCAGGCACGGTCTGCGGGATCAGGCTGCCGGAGGGCCTTGTTGAGTCATCGCGCCTTGAGGAACCGATATTTACCCCGAGCACCAAGGCTGAGGAGGGGCATGACGTGAATATCACCTTTGAGGAGACGGTGAATATTGTCGGCAGGGAAATGGCAGAGAAACTCAGCAGTATCAGCCTGGCAATTTATAAGAAAGCGCGGGATATGGCTGAGAAGAAGGGGATTATCATTGCGGATACGAAATTCGAATTCGGCATGTTTAATGACGAGCTTATATTGATCGATGAGGTCCTGACCCCGGATTCCTCACGGTTCTGGTCGGCAAAGAACTATGCGCCGGGGAAGGGGCAGGACAGCTATGACAAGCAGATAATCCGTGATTACCTCCTGACGCTCGACTGGGATCAGACTTATCCGGGCCCAGAACTGCCTGACCATATCGTTGACAAGGCCCTTGAACGCTACAAAGAGATATACAGGATAATTACCGGGTAGATCATCATTTTTTCAGAGATTTGCTGAGCAGCAATCCGATATATTTATTGATCGGATTGCTGCGTCTCAGGAAGGGGATAAAAGAGCTCTTTCTCTGTCCCAGTTTTTTCAGCTCCCACAGGATTTCGTTGTGTTCGACATCATGTTTCAGCCCTTCGTTGAACGCGCTGATAGCCTCTTTTTTCTTGTTGTCGCTCAGGTATGCCCTGCCGAGGTTAAGATAAAACACAGGATAGAAGAACTCACTGCCGAAGGCCATCGTGTTCTTCAGGAGCTTCAGCGCATCGCGGCAGATGGAGATGCCTTCCTTTGACTTGTTTTCAACAATGGCAATAAGGCACCCGTAGTATGAAAGGAGAAAGGGATCAGCGGGGAATTTCTCAAGGGAATGCCGGAGCAGATCCAGAGCTGATTTGCTGTTGCCTCTCCGTAAAAGCTGCTGGATTTCATCGAAATATTCCGATTTCGGTTTCTGTTTTTTTGTCTGTTCGGCAACAAAATGGTCGATGGTAAAACGGTGCTTGTTCTCCATCATCTCTGCAAGCTGCCTCTGAAAGTCCTTCAGCTTTGTAAGATGGGAATAATCGTATTTTTTCGAAAAGACGATCTCGCCTTTCTGATAAATCTTTGAGATTATCTTGCGGGATCTGGCGCCAAGGTCTTCTGTCTGTACGAGGTATTCAACATTGTCTATGTTTATGGTGCTGCTGTATTCCTGAGCAAATTTGGAGACGATATTGATTTTTTTCTTTTCTTCCATCCTGCCTATATTATATCAGACAGAAACGGCATGCACTGAAGAAGCCTGTTAAAGAACCTTTGTGCGCTATTTGAGGATATATCCTTCTATCAGGAAGTCGCTCCCTATCCTGGTTATGCGGGCATCTTTCAGCTGGTAAGCATTACTGAGCGTTCTGAATGAATCTCCCCCTACCGGAGTAATGGAGTTTTTTCCGCCGATAATCCTGGGAGCGATAAAAAACATAACCTTGTCTACGACGCCGTCATTGAACGCATGTGCATTAAGAGAAGCCCCGCCTTCAATCAGCAAAGAGCTGATGCCGGTTTTTCCGAGTAATGCAAGGAGCCATTTAAGATCAAGTGATCCTTTATAGTTTATAACCTTTATGCCTGATTTAGAAAGATAATCAGACTTCTTATTGGTCGTCTTTGTAACGATGGTCGTCTCAGGAGGAACCTTCAATAGCTCAGTATCCTGACGTATTTCAAGGTCAGGGTCTATAACGATTCTTGCAGGGCTTCTGCCGCCCCTGATCCTGGCAGTAAGGCGGGGATTGTCTGCCCTGACAGTCCCGATCGCTGTCATTACTGCATCGACCCTGCTTCTGAGCCTGTGTACTGCCTTCCTCGCCTCCTCCCCGGTGATCCACTTTGATTCTCCGTCAGGTGTAGCAATCTTGCCGTCAAGTGTCATGGCTGTTTTTAAAATGACAAAAGGCATGCCGGTGGTGATATGCTTGACATAAAACTCATTCAGCATCAGGGCCTTTTCTTCAAGCACCCCTGTGGTCACCCCAACCCCGGCGCTTTGCAGTTCGGCAATCCCCTTTCCTGAAACCTTCGGATTAGGGTCCTTCATGGCAACGACAACATGTTTTATCCCTGATGCAATGATTTTTTCTGTGCAGGGGGGGGTCCGTTTGTCTTTATGACAGCAGGGCTCAAGACTTACATAGAGCGTAGCGCCTTCAGGAATCTTCCCTGCACTGTCTATTGCGATCACTTCTGCATGAGGGGTTCCCGCTTTTTTGTGATAACCCTCTGATATGATCTTTCCTTTGCTTACGATGACCGCTCCTACCATCGGATTGGGACTGGTAAAGCCGCGGGCACGGGCAGCAAGCGTGAGGGCCCTTCGCATAAAGAACTCGTGATGTATGGCTCTCATGACGGTTAAGAATAACATAAATATCTGTATGCTCATATAAAAAAAAGAGCAGTTTAAGGGCGTTTTTGTATATAATCCATTGGGAGCGCAAAATATGATATAATTGAACCATTCAGGGAGGGCGGATGACTGATATTCTCTTTATTATCATAGCAGTTGCAGTGGTAATAGTTGTTTTTTTCCTGGTGCCTTTGATTATCGAGGCCAGAAAAACAATGATCTCGCTCAGGAAGACAACGGAAGAATATCTCAATCCGGCACTGACAGAACTGCAGCTCACCTCCCGAAACCTCAGAGATATCTGCGATAATGTAACCGACATTACGGATGATGTGAAACGGTTTTCGCATGCTGTCAGTGATGTTGGGAGGACGATCGGAACAGTCAGGGGGCTGGTAGACGGCGTAGGGACATCGGCAAGCATACGTGCGATCAGTTTACGGGTCGGAGTAAAGACTGCGCTTCAGTATTTATTCAGCAATATTCTAAAGAAAGGAGACACACGATGAGAGAAGAAGGTTATAGCTCCGGTTCAATGCTATTGTCTTTTCTGCTTGGCGGAATTGTCGGTGCAGGACTTGCACTCCTCGCCGCGCCTCAGTCAGGGAAGGAGACAAGACAGAAAATACGGGATTTTGCGGATGATATGCAGCATAAGGGTGCTGACTATATCCACAAGGCAAAAGAAGGCCTGAATACAGCTGTGGACGACAGCAAGGATTTCTATGAAGAGAAGAAATCCCTTGTCAAGTCTGCAATCGATGCAGGCAAGGAAGCCTACGAGCGGGAGAAGGAAAGGCTTTCCAAGGGACATAATGCATGAGGTATCCATCGCGCTGAATATCCTCGAGATTGTTTCTGAACAGTGCCGAAAGAACGGATATTCAAGGATAGATACCGTCAATGTAAGAATAGGAAGGGCGTCGGGTATTATGCCCGACGCCCTGATTTTTGCCTTTGACGCAGTAAAAAGCGAGTCTGCGGCGGCAAACGCACGGTTGCATATAGAAGAGGTGCCTGTTTCAGGCGTGTGCAATGACTGCGGAAGCCATTTTGCCGTTGACGGTGAGTATGTGCTCTGCTGTCCGCTCTGCAAAAGCCGGTCGTTCAGCATAACAGCAGGCCGGGAAATGGATATCGTCGATATGGATGTCTCATAACCATAAAATGTTTTTTAAGCATATTTTCTGAAGCAGGGGAGGCAGGGATTGTCAAAGGTAAAGGTCGTCGCGAAGATACTCGAAGCAAATGAGCGCATTGCGCTCGAGAACCGCTCTGTGTTTGAAAAGGCCGGTGTTTTTGTAATCAACCTCATGAGCGCGCCCGGTGCAGGGAAGACCTCTCTGCTCGAAAAGACGCTCTCAGACCCCTCAGGCCTGCGCATAGGGGTCATAGAAGGCGATATAGCGGGCACTGATGATGCTGATCGCATAGAGCGTCTCGGCGCCCCGGTCGTCCAGATAAATACCGGCGGAGCATGCCACCTCGATGCAAACATGATCAACGAGGCCTTGACGGACCTTCCGCTCAATGAACTCGACGTTTTGTTCATTGAAAACGTCGGCAACCTCGTCTGTCCCGCTGAATTCAGGGTTGGCGAGGACATCAAGGTGATGATACTGAGCATAACCGAGGGGCATGACAAACCCCTGAAATACCCTCTGATGTTTCAGGAATCAGCTGCACTTATCCTGAACAAGACAGACCTTGCACCCTATACCGACGCTGATATCTCCAAGATCAGGAGAGATGCCCTGTCCCTGAATCCCGGTCTGCAGATCTTTGAAGTTTCCTGCAGAACAGGAGACGGGATCGCGGAGTGGCTGTCATGGCTCAGGACAAAGGCAGGGAGGTAGCAGCCACCGGTCCGGGGTCATACTGAACAGTGCCTGTTTTGATTTTTGTAATATATGAGTGGTTCCATGAAAGACGCCAGCGGCTGCCTTAGAATATTTGTCACCGGCCTGGTTCAGGGGGTAGGGTTCAGGCCGTTTATCTATGCCCTTGCAACACAGATGTCGCTGAAAGGGTATGTCGTAAACACATCCGAAGGGGTGATCATAAACGCAGAGGGCAAGAACCTAGAACGGTTTATCGAACGGATCAGGGTTGAGGCGCCTCCGCTTGCCAGGATCACGGCCATTGACATTGCTCCCGCAGCACCCTGCGGATACAGAGACTTTGCCATCCTTGAAAGCAGGGACGAAGGGCGGTTCACGCTGATATCTCCCGATGTGGCTGTCTGCTCCGATTGCATCAAAGAAATATTCGACAGCACCGACCGGCGATACCTCTATCCTTTTACCAACTGCACAAACTGCGGACCGCGATATTCGATTACAAGGTCGGTTCCCTACGACAGGATAAACACCACCATGGATGTTTTCACCATGTGCGGGGACTGCTCAGCAGAATATCACAACCCTTCTGACAGGCGGTTCCATGCACAGCCGAATGCGTGTCCGAAATGCGGCCCGTACTTAGAGTTCAAGGTTCACAGTTCAAAGTTCACAGTTCAAAACAATATATCAGATCATCTTGAATCTGCTATCCAGCTCCTCAGGCAAGGAGCTATCGTTGCAATCAAAGGGCTTGGAGGATTTCATCTCGCATGCGATGCTTCGAATAAAAAGGCGGTCGAAAGACTCAGGGAGCGGAAGAGGAGGAGCAATAAACCCTTTGCCTTAATGTCTCCTGACGTGCAGACGATAAAAAAATACTGTTTTGTTGCTGACGGTGAGGAAACCCTGCTCGAATCCCCCTCCCGTCCCATTGTGCTCATGAGAAAACGTGAAGCGGTGTTATTGCCCGATGCAGTAGCTCCGAATAACAGTTATCTCGGGTTCATGCTTCCCTATACGCCGCTGCATTACCTGCTCTTCCGTTTCCCCGGCACACCAGGATTTGAAGCACTCGTGATGACAAGCGCAAACCTCTCTGAGGAACCGATTGTAATCAGTAACAGTGAAGCCATGGAAAGGCTTTCAGGGATTGCCGATGCTTTTCTCTTCCATAACCGGGACATATTTATGAGGGTAGATGATTCAGTCATAAAACTTATTGCAGGGAAGCCAGAAACCGGCACTGAAAACAGAAGCCCCTGGTATTCATACAATGCCTCGCCGCTTTCGGATTCAGTTCCACCGTTTTCTTTTCTCAGGCGATCGAGAGGGTATGCTCCCGGCCCGATACTCCTGAAAGACGACGGGCCCGATGTCCTCGGCTGTGGCGCAGATATCAAGAATACCTTTACCCTTACGAAAGGCCGCTACGCTGTAATGAGCCAGCACATCGGCGACATGGAGAATTATGAGACGCTCAGATTTTTTGAGGAGACCCTGATGAACCTGAAGGCCGTGTACCGGGCCGAGCCTGTTGCGATTGTGCATGACCTCCATCCCCGCTATCTCTCAACGCAGTGGGCACTGTCGCGGTGCGGGAAGGAAAGGTCTTCCCAGAATAGTCCTGCTTCTCAAGGCCCCGGCTTCAATGATCCGGTCCCCTGCTACGGCATACAGCACCACTATGCGCATATCGCCTCTGTCATGGCAGAACACGGACTGAAGGAAAAGGTTATCGGGGTGGCATTTGACGGAAGCGGCTATGGTGAAGACGGCACCCTGTGGGGCGGGGAATTCCTGATCGCGGATATTGCGGGATTTAAAAGAGCCGGGCATATCAGATATATACCGCTTCCCGGCGGTGAAGCAGCGATACGGGAACCTTGGCGCATATCCGTAAGCTACCTGAAGGAAACTGCCGGCAAAGAGGTATGGGACTACCTCAAGCCGACCGGCTTTATCGGGAAATACGGAGAGGTCCTTATTGACAATATTCTGAAAATTGCAGAAAATAAACAGTTCTCACCTCTGTCGTCAGGCGCCGGACGGCTCTTCGATGCGGTTTCTGCACTGATCGGGGCATGCGACAGGAATACCTTTGAGGGCGAGGCAGCAATAGCACTTGAGTCTCTGGTGGATGAAGGATGTTCGGAAGATTATCCGGTAGACATTAGCTTCAGGGAGGTCATGGAAATAGATTTTTCGCATATGATACTCAGGATCATCGATGATATGCAGCGCAATCCTGACCTGCGTTTGATTTCAACGAGATTCCATAACACGGTTGCTGCTGCAATATGCAGTGTTGTCCTTAAGCTTTCGCTTACTCATAATATCAGAAGGACTGTACTGAGCGGAGGGGTCTTTCAGAACAGCTACCTGCTCAGAATGGTCAGGGAGAAGCTTTCTTCCGAAGGTCTTAGAGTACATCTTCATGAGACGGTGCCCTGCAATGATGCCTGCATATCGCTCGGTCAGGCATATATAGTCAGAGAAAGGATGAAGGCCGGACTTCTATGAGCCAGGACATTATAGCCGCCATAAACAGGTTAATGGAAACTATAGGCAGGCCGGTGAAACTGATGGAGGTCTGCGGGACCCACACCGTTGCCATCTTCAGGCATGGGCTGAGGAGCGTACTCCCATCGGACATACAGCTTTTAAGCGGTCCGGGATGCCCTGTCTGTGTAACTTCCATAAAAGACGTCGACACTGCAATTGCTGTCGCTGAAAAAGAGCAGACTATCCTTGCGACATTCGGAGACATGATGAGAGTTCCCGGAGACAAGCGGTCTCTTTCCGAGGCCAAGGCAGAGGGAAGTGACATCAGGATTGTCTATTCACCGCTTGACGCGCTCGCCATTGCACAGCAGAACCATGACAGAACAGTTGTTTTCTTTGCTACCGGTTTTGAGACTACCTCGCCTTCTGTTGCCGGTACCCTTCATGAAGCCGAAAGACAGGGCATCAGCAACTTTTATATTTATTCTGTCCACAAGACAGTGCCGCCGGCAATCAGGGCGCTTCTCGACTCAGGCGATGTGCTGGTAGACGGGTTCATTCTCCCCGGTCATGTCAGCACCATTATCGGGAGCAGGCCGTATGAATTCATGGCCTCTGAATACAGGAAACCGTCGGTCGTAACCGGTTTTGATGCACAGGACATCCTGACCGGCATTTTCATGATACTCAAACAGATTGCATCTGACAGAGCAGCAGTCGAAATACAGTATACAAAGGTTGTGAAGCCAGAAGGCAATCCGAAGGCGGTTGCGGTCGTACATGAATACTTTCAGTCTGCTGATGCTGCGTGGAGGGGCATCGGCACCATTCCGGGCAGCGGACTCGAACTGAGAGAACAATACCGGCACCGGAACATAAAATCTCATATCGATATCAGTGTGCCGGAGGGGCATGAGCCGAAGGGCTGCGCATGCGGAGATGTGCTCAAGGGTATCAAGGCGCCGACAGACTGCAGGCTGTTTAGAAAGATCTGCACCCCTGAAAAGCCGGTCGGCGCCTGTATGGTAAGCACTGAGGGAAGCTGCGCTGCATATTATAAATACAGTGTCATAAAAGACATGTAGTGGATAAGAAAGTGAGAACGTCTTGGAACGCATTCAGTTAGGCCACGGCAGCGGCGGCAGGATGATGCATCAGCTCATCCGCGATCATTTCGCTCCGACTTTTGATATACGTACTCTTGGTGATTCTGCGGTGGTTGATACTTTTCAGAAAGGACGAATTGCCATCACTACGGATTCGTATGTGGTATCGCCATACTTTTTCCCCGGCGGCGATATCGGCATGTTGTCTGTATGCGGGACTGTCAATGATCTCGCTGTGTCAGGGGCAAGACCGCTTTATCTGACCGCCGGTTTCATTATTGAGGAAGGGTTTCCCTTTGATCATCTCAAGATGATTCTCGATTCCATGAAAAAAACCGCCGAACAGTCCGGGGTGAAAATAATAGCCGGAGACACCAAGGTGGTTGACCGCGGAAAAGGTGACGGCATTTTCATCAATACGGCAGGGTTCGGGGTCATAGAAGTCGGGATAGACATTTCCCCCCTGAGGGTTAGAGCAGGGGACAAGGTAATTATCAGCGGGTCGGTGGGAAATCACGGCATGTCCGTTATGGCAAAGAGAAACGGGATAACCTTTGAGCCTGAAATACTGAGCGATGTTTGTCCTTTGAACGGCCTTGTTGATATCATGCTCAGGACAGCACGCGATGTGCATGCGATGAGAGACCCTACCAGAGGAGGCGTCGCGACCACGCTGAAAGAGATTGCAAATGAGTCAGGGTATGGCATAATGATACATGAAGACGCCCTTACGGTCAGACCCGGGGTCAGGGGGGCATGCGAGCTCCTCGGCCTAGACCCGCTGTATGTTGCAAATGAGGGGATACTCCTTGCTTTTGCCGCCGAAGAAGATGCCCGGGCGCTGATCGAAGCGATGCGGAAAACCAGTGAAGGGGAAGGGGCAGCAATCATCGGGGAGGTCATTGAAAAGCCCGCACAGACTGTGCTGTTGAAAACTCAAGCCGGAGGTATTAGAATAGTTGACATGCT
>JBBIUL010000076.1:0-9075 GCA_037440265.1 Nitrospira sp.
AGAAACTCCTTGGCAGAATCATAGGAGAAGATATTGAACTGAAGACTGAGCTTGCAGACAGCCGGCTGACTGTTCTGGCTGACAGCGGACAGATCGATCAGGTGCTGATGAACCTTGCCACAAATGCAAGGGATGCGATGCCTGAAGGCGGGCTTATCCTTATTGAAACAGACATGGTTGAGATCAATAAAAATTTCATCAAAACACACGGCTACGGCAAGGCCGGCCATTATGCACGCATCTCATTTACCGATACCGGCACCGGCATGGATGAAATGACAAAGGAGAGGATATTTGAGCCGTTTTTCACGACAAAAGATGTTGGCAAAGGCACCGGGCTCGGACTCTCCATGGTCTTCGGCATCATCAAACAGCACAGCGGGTTCATCAATTGCTACAGTGAACCGGGAAAAGGGACAACGTTCAGGATATATCTCCCTCTGATCGCTTCAACGTCTGAACAGGTTATGCCCGGCGATGCAGAGACCGTCATGCAACTGCCGCGTGGGACCGAGACCATCCTCGTTGCCGAGGATGACAAGGCACTAAGAAAACTGACCAGCACCGTGCTGAACCAATTCGGCTATACCGTCATTGAGGCGCAGGACGGTGAAACAGCCCTGCAGAAATATCTCGAGAACAAAGACTCGATCAAGCTCCTGATCCTTGATGTTGTAATGCCGAAAAAGAACGGCAAAGAGACCTACGATGAGATACATTCGCACTCCCCGGACATCAGGGCAATATTCGTAAGCGGCTATACGGCAAACCTCATACACAGAAAGGGGATACTGTCAGAAGGGGTTGATTTTATCATGAAACCCGTATCTCCCATCGACCTGCTGAAAAAGGTCCGCGAGGTTTTGGACAGATAACAGACAAGAAAGCCTTTCCAGACGACTGAAAAGACCTATTCCTACTTCACTACCATTACTGCACAGGGCGCATGATCGACGATCTTTGATGAGATGCTCCCGAGCAGGAATTTGCTCGCCCCATGCCTGCCGTGGGAACCGGTGATAATCAGATCGGCCTTTATCTTCTTTGCAGCCTTCAGTATTTCTTCTGCAGGACTGCCCTGGGTTATGATGGTCTTTAAAGACCGTACTCCCTTTGCACTCGACCTCACCTTCTGCATCGCCTTTTCAGCTTCGCCTTTAATCGTATCGAGGATGCGCTCCCTGTCAACCTCAACCAGTTCGGTAAGATAAAGCTCAGGGGCTACAGATATGACCGTCAGTGCAGAATTGAACTTCAGGGCTATTTCAACAGCCTTCTTCAGGGCCTTCTCAGCCTGTTTCGATCCGTCATGCGCAAGCAGAATGTGTTTCATGTAATCTCCTCCTTTGATGACATTGTATCATACTGCCCTGCCCTTTTCTTTTTTTTTCCTGAAAAATAGTTTAAAATGATAAATTCGATTGCTCAGGAAAGGAGAACCCATGTCAAAGAAAGATTTCTATTTTACCTCTGAATCAGTCACCGAAGGCCATCCGGACAAGATAGCCGACCAGATATCAGACGCCATACTCGATGCCATACTCACCCAGGACCCTGTTGCGAGAGTTGCATGCGAAACCCTTGTGACAACAGGTCTCGCCTTTGTCGCCGGCGAGATATCCACGACCTGCTATGTACACATCCCCGATATCGTGCGGGAAACGATAAAAAATATTGGATACACACGAGCGAAGTACGGCTTTGACTATGAGACCTGCGCGGTCATAACCTCAATCGACCAGCAGTCTTCCGACATTGCACTTGGGGTCGATACCGGCGGAGCCGGAGACCAGGGGCTCATGTTCGGGTTTGCATGCAACGAGACCGAGGAGCTCATGCCCATGCCGATCATGCTCGCTCACAAGCTTGCAATGCGTCTCTCGGAAGTCAGAAAAAATGACATCCTCAGTTATCTCAGGCCTGACGGCAAGACACAGGTATCGATTGAATACAAGGACGGGAAGCCCCACCGTATAGACACCATTGTTGTCTCTTCCCAGCACAGCCCTGACGTGCATCTGCAGGACATGAAAGAGGACATCATCGAAAAGGTCGTCAAGCCGATCGTTCCCAAGGAGCTTCTTGACGAAGAGACTGTAAAATATTTCATAAACCCCACCGGACGTTTCGTCGTTGGCGGTCCCATGGGAGATACCGGCCTTACCGGAAGGAAGATCATCGTTGACAGCTACGGAGGCGTCGGCAGGCACGGCGGCGGCTGCTTCTCCGGCAAAGACCCCACAAAGGTAGACCGCTCAGGAGCATACATGGCGAGATACATAGCAAAGAATATTGTTGCTGCAGGACTCGCTGAACGGGTCGAGATTCAGCTTGCCTATGCCATTGGAGTACCTGAACCGGTTTCGATTCTTGCAGACACCCAGGGGACCGGGAAAGTGGAACATGAGGTTCTGGAGAAACTGATCAGAAAGAACTTTGACCTTACACCAAAAGGAATGATAGACACCCTTAAGCTCAGGCGTCCAATATTCAAAAAAACAGCCTCTTACGGACACTTCGGCAAAAACGATCCTGACTTTACCTGGGAATATACCGACAAGGCAGAGATTTTGAAGAAAGAGGCAGGCATATAGAGTCCTAAATGCAGTATGCATAAATAGCAAGGAACCCCCTGGTTCCCGGTTTTGGCTCTGACTCGTTACGCATTGCTCATTACACATTACGATTACGGAGGTTTTTATGGCCAAGCATGATGTAAAAGACATTAAGCTCGCAGCAAAAGGCAAATTAAGAATAGAATGGGCAGCGCGGGAAATGCCTGTACTCAAGAGCATCAAGACACGCTTCAGGAAGGAAAGACCCCTTAAGGGCATCAGACTTTCTGCCTGCCTCCATGTAACGACTGAGACGGCGAACCTGATGGAGACGCTCAAGGAAGGCGGGGCTGATATCCGGCTCTGCGCCTCGAATCCCCTAAGCACACAGGACGATGCAGCCGCATCTCTGGTAAAGCATTCCGGCATCCCTGTTTTTGCAATCAAGGGTGAAAACCACAAAACCTACTACCGGCATATCATGGACTCGCTCGATTTCAGGCCGCACATCACCATGGATGACGGCGCTGACCTTGTTTCGATACTGCACACCAAACGAAGAGAATTCCTCAAGGATGTAATCGGTGGTACCGAAGAAACTACGACAGGGGTTATAAGACTGAGGGCAATGGCTGAAAAAGGGGTGCTGCAGTACCCAATAATCGCCGTCAATGATGCATATACAAAATATATGTTCGACAACCGCTACGGCACAGGGCAGTCCACCATTGACGGGATACTCAGGGCAACGAACAGGCTGATAGCCGGATCCGTTTTTGTGGTTGCAGGATACGGGTGGTGCAGCAAGGGCATTGCCATGAGGGCCAAAGGCATGGGAGCAAAGGTCATCGTCACTGAGGTGAATCCGCTCCGTGCACTTGAGGCAACCATGGACGGGTTTGAGGTGATGCCGATGAAGAGCGCTGCGAAAGTCGGGGATATCTTTGTGACCGCAACCGGAGACATTGATGTCATATTCAGGGAATGTTTCAGTCTCATGAAAGACGGAGCGATCTTCTGCAATTCAGGGCACTTCAATGTCGAGATATCGATCCAGGACCTGAAGAAGATGTCTAAATCACGCAGGGTTATCAGGGATTTTGTTGAGGAATACACCCTGAAGAACGGCAAGAGGATATATCTGCTCGGCGAAGGGCGTCTTATAAACCTTGCTGCTGCCGAAGGACACCCCTCTGCTGTCATGGACATGAGCTTTGCCAACCAGGCCCTCTGTGCAGAATACATGGCAAAGAACTACCGCAAGCTCGAGAAAAAGGTCTACAGCGTCCCGGAAAAGATCGATGCGGAGATTGCACGGCTGAAGCTTAAATCAATGGGGATCGGAATCGATACGCTGACCCCTGCCCAGAAGAACTATCTTGAAAGCTGGGAGCTGGGGACATAGGTATAATAAGGCGTATTGGCAATATGCATCCGAAAGACATCTTTTTTTGTGTATGAAGGGCAAGATCGTATCAGTCAACACCAGCGACAAAAAAGGCATCAGGAAAAAACCTGTTGACCGGATATTGCTTACACCTGATTACGGTATAGAAGGCGACGCACACGCCTCTTCCGAATGGCACAGGCAGGTCAGCCTGCTTGCACTTGAAAGCATCAAAAAGATGCAGGACATGGGACTTGACGTTTCCCCGGGTGATTTTGCAGAAAATATAACCACTGAAGGGTTCGACCTTCTCTCTCTCCCTGTCGGAACAAGATTTTTTATAGGCAAAGACGTTGAACTGGAAATAAGTCAGATCGGCAAGATATGCCATGACCGCTGCGCGATCTATTATCAGGCAGGTGACTGCGTCATGCCAAAAGAGGGTGTTTTTGCAAAAGTGATAAAAGGCGGCAGTGTAAAAGCCGGCGACGCAATAGAAACAAGACCTTGATTACTGTTGCCATCATTACATTAAGCGACAAGGGTTCAAAAGGAGAACGTGAGGATCTTGGCGGGCCTGCCATAAAAAAGATCGTCGAAAAAACAGGCGCGAGGGTCGACCACTATGAGGTCATCCCTGATGAGAAGCATTTGATAAAAGAGAAGCTGATTGATTACAGTAAAAAAGTGGACCTTATTCTGACCACAGGAGGCACGGGGCTTTCACCGAGGGATGTCACCCCTGAGGCAACAGAAGAAATAATAGACAGGGAAATCCCCGGCATAGCAGAGGCAATGAGGCTTGAAGGACTAAAGAAAACGAACAGGGCAATGCTTTCAAGGGCGGTGGCAGGCGTCCGGGGCAGCACGCTCATCATCAATCTCCCCGGCAACCCGCGTGCCATAGAAGAGGGACTGGGGGCGATCATCGATGTTATCCCCCATGCCGTTGAAAAAATCAAAGGGAGCACCAAAGACTGTGCAGAGGATGACAGGGGACGCTCATGAATGAAGTATCGTTCCCGCTTGCTTTTCTTGCAGGCATTCTCTCATTCCTGTCGCCCTGTGTGCTGCCGCTCGTGCCGTCTTATCTGTCGTTCATCACCGGGCTCACCTTCGAAGACCTTACCGAAGGAATCGACCGGAAGAAGATACGCTCGCTTACCATAAAGAGTTCGCTTGCCTTTATATTCGGCTTTTCATCGATTTTTATTACGCTCGGCGCTTCCTCTTCTGTTGTGGGCAGTTTCCTGTTCAATTACCAGGACTGGATACGGATCATCGGCGGCATCCTCGTTATATTCTTCGGCCTGTTCGTTGCGGGTTTCCTCAAACTCGACTTCCTGACAAGGGAAAGAAAGCTTCATCTCAGCGGTAAACCTGCCGGGTATGTCGGCACATTTTTTATCGGGATGACCTTTGCAGCTGCATGGACTCCCTGCATCGGCCCCATCCTCGGCACGATATTAGTTTACGCCGGCTCTCAGGGGTCTGCCTCTTTCGGTCTGAAGCTTTTAGCTGTCTATTCACTCGGCCTTGCAATCCCGTTCATGCTTTCTTCTCTGGGGTTCAACACATTCCTGAGTTATTCTGCGAAAATACGGAAATACATGAGGGCTGTCATGATCATAAGCGGACTGCTTCTGATGATCTTTGGCGTCCTGCTTCTGACAAACAACGTGCGCCAGCTTTCTTCACTCCTGCCCAACTTCGGGATCAACTTCTAACTGCACAAGTTACGATCAGCTGATTATGCCGATTCACAAACCCTGAAAAGCAATGAAAGGACATAGTATTTTAGCGGTTTTATTTGAACGATATTCAATGAGCATTAATTTGATAAATGAAAAGTTCAAATACCTCGGAGGTCGAAGACCGAGCCTGCCTGACCGGTAGGCAGGAATGAGCAAAAATACTATGCCCTTTCAATAACAAGGGTAATTCATCAAGTGCTTGCTACAAAGAACAATAAGCTACCTGTTACGACACTCTCTTATTTACTCCGGGTGCAAGCACACGGTAGGACAGTCCCTTGATCAGGTCCAGACTGACATTCAGTTGATAGACAAAAACGGGGAGCAGATTAGCGGTCCGCTGAGGGAAAGAATCCATATTAATTTTTCTTAAGCGACCGAAAATACCGGCCTTCTCAATCCCGCAGACCTTGCCCAGGACCGCGCTTTGATGTACCGGATCATCAGCAGCCTTCAGTGCATCGCCCTTGGTCTGGAAGAATAAGGTGTTTTTATCGACAAAGATTTTTTTGATAATCCGGTGAAGGACAAGAGTGTCCTGACGGGTTTTGAAAAGTATCAGATCTCCCCTCCGCAATGAAGATGCAGGGACTTTTCTGATAGATACGGTCTCGTTGCCTTCAAGAAACGGAGTCATGCTTCTGCCGGTCACTTTCATGCGAATCCCTGACCCAGCAGCAAGAATCTCCTCGCACAGGGTGCGCATTTGCAGACTGTATAGTTTATGATCTGTCAAATTCTTCAAGGAGCTCCGCCACACTGGTATCGGGTGTAAAACAAAGCTGATATGCCGGTATATGGGAAACAAGTCTCTCACAAAATTCAAGGACAGCAGGCATGGCATCTCTGTCATACCATGGGATTGATGTCACCGGCATAAGGTTAACGAATGCCTCTCTTGGCTTCAGCTCACGTATACTGTTCTTGTCACCATGATAAATAAAAAAGATGCCTTTCAGGGGAAAATCCTTGTTTTCTGCAATTTCCGCATCGCCTGCCCAGGGGGTACCGTACACCCTGAATGATTTGTCTGTTCCCCTGATAATAACTCGGTCGTCGCTGAGGATATCTATGCTGTCCCGTCCAAGCAGCTGCCGGGAAAGCGTGCTCTTGCCTGCCCCTGATTTTCCACAGAAAATGTACCCTCTGCCGGCACAAGAGGCCCCCGCAGCATGTATCAGGGCACCGTCTTTTTCTGAAAGATAGTACATAAGCAGGATCTGATCAATGGGATAACTGAAAGGGACCAAAATCTTCATGCCGCCATCCGAACGATTTATCAGCATGTCTCCGCAGTAAATAGCGGCTTTTGCAACTGCCCGGTCAAAATGCACCTGCCAGACCACCTCCCCGTCGGAACCCGGAGTTCTCAGGGACATGCAATAGCTGTCACCTGTCCTGAACATGGTCCAGGATGATTCGGTATCAAATATTTGCGTAAATTTGCTTATGTCGGGAGCAGTTCCATGCTCAAGGCTGACCTCAATTCGCATTCCTCTGTCAGAGCTGCCTTCAGTCAAAAACGGGCGGTACGTATGGGGGAGCCTGCCTGCATCCAGCAGACAGGACGAATGCAGAGAAAAACCAATATGGGCAATCTCCATGTCCATCTGTTTTCGGCATTGGGAGGATGCTGCCATGTACTCTCCCGACAATCAGGACCCTAAAAGCGTAGCACAGCCGCCATCGAGGCATAAGTTGAGCGGGCCGTTTGAGCCCGGGGCAGTTTTGCACCCTGTAGCCATTACCTCTTCAGCAGCAAGTTCAATTATCCTGAGGCTGGGTTTTTCATATACAAGCTTAGCATTCTCATGCTCTTGATTCTGCATGACTGTCTCCTCCTGATTTTATCATCCCCAAATACCGGGAACGATGATTTCCAATGCTGCAGATATATTCAGAACAAATGTCTTCCCTTCCGTTCTCGAGTTCGAAAAAAGCAGGGCAGTATCCGCAGAACAGCAGTTTTTCACAGCTGCTGCATTTGAAGTCAGCCGCAGCCCTTCTGGCACGTATCCGCTTTGTTATTTCATTCCATCCTTCAAGAAAGCTCCCTGCTCCAAGATCAAAGACAGTGCTGTTTGCCATAAGGCAGGGCTTGAGACTGCCGGAAGGATCAACGTAAAAACCGGTGACCCCGGCGCTGCAGCGATACAGATTGTCAGAAACCGGCTGGGTTCGATATTCTTCGAGAAAACCATTCCACTGGTTCTTCCTCTCCGCATCCGAGAATTCTTTTTTCACAGCCTCCTCAGCAGAAACTCTCAGGCAGACCGGGGTTTGATCTCCATTCAGCCTGGGGAATATCGCAGCATCAAAACGGAATTTTACGCCGAATTTTTCTGCCATCTTCTCTATATCAAAAAATTCGTGGTTGTTATGCGTCATCAAAACTGTTTTCAGCCTTACCGGAACTTCCCGGTCAAGAAGCCTCCTGATGCCTGAAAGACATTTCTCAAAAGATCCCGGGACCCCGGTGATCTTCTCATACGTAAGGGCAGTAGCACCGTACAGGCTTACCTCGACCGTTCTTGGCGGAAAAGCATCAAAGAGTTCTTCCTCCTTTTCAGTTATTAATGTCCCGTTGGTAAACACCGTTACCAGCAGGCCGTTTCTCTTCGCATGCGTATAGATCCGGGGGAAATCAGACCTCAGCAACGGCTCTCCGCCGCTCAGAAGGAGATAGAGGCAGCCGGCTTCTGTTATCTCGTCAATTACAGACAACATCCTGTCTGTGGTCATTTCACGGTCATAACAGAAACTATTGCTTTTCATATCCCCAAGATAGCAGTGAATGCACCTGAGATTACAGCGATGGGTAAGATCGAGACTGCCAGCCAGAGGGATACAGAGTTCTGCTGATTTTTTGTTAAAATCCCTGAGATATTCCTTGTTGCCGGGCAATTGCACAGAGGGATACGTCATGTTATTCCCTGATCAAATCCGCTTCGAGAAGTTCATCAATGAAATCCAGCATGTCGGCATCTGCCTGTTCCTTTCCGACATCATATCTGTCGAGTATTCCCTTGCTGATAACATCAAGGCTCTTTGCACTGTCAAGCTCTTCCCAGATATATTCAGCAATCGGATTTAACGTAAAAATCCTCTGCATGTCTGCAAGCGTGCCTTTAACCGGGACAATAAAAAGCTCTCCAGCGATCTTGCGGGTCACAATATCATTGTTTTTTCTGTAGATTTTTTCCCAGCGCATGGTGTTTGCATCATTCATTTGAATCTTCCAGTTATTTATTTTACCACATCCTCAGGGCCGGGTCACCCTGCAGATTATAGATATGCATGATATAGGAAGGCGAGCCTGTTTTCCCGTAGCTCCTCACTGCACCAAGGATCTCGTCGCCCAGAATCACCCTCCGCTTCC
>JBBIUL010000077.1:0-9061 GCA_037440265.1 Nitrospira sp.
TTAAACCGCATTGTATGCAGAGACCAGCAGCATAATGATAGGGTTGTTTCAGTGACAACCGCTCCATTGCTTGACCGGAATGGAGCATTTTCCGGTGCTGTTCTGGTGGTAAGAGATGAAACGCGGCTCGAACTGCTTGAGCGCGACCTGAAGGAGCGGCAGCAGTTCCACGGGCTCATCGGCCGGAGCAGAGCGATGCAGCAAATCTATGCCCTGATTGAAAATCTTGCTGACGTCCCCTCGACAGTGCTGATAACAGGTGAGAGCGGAACCGGGAAGGAACTGGTGGCTGATGCCATTCATTACCGTGGAAACCGCTCACATGGACCGCTGGTCAAGGTAAACTGTGCTGCCTTGTCGGAAAACCTGCTTGAGAGCGAACTGTTTGGACATGTAAAAGGTGCCTTTACCGGAGCTGATAAGGATAAAATCGGCAGATTTCAGCGGGCGGACGGTGGTACCATCTTTCTTGATGAAATTGCTGACATATCGCCGCGCATACAGATCAGGCTTTTGCGGGTGATTCAGGAAATGGAGTTCGAACGGGTCGGTGATTCAACGCCGGTTAGGGTAGATGTGAGGGTGATCACCGCCTCCAACCAGCCGCTGTTGGAAAAGGTCAGGAGCAGTGAGTTCAGGGAAGACCTCTATTACCGGTTAAAGGTTATGGAACTGGCGCTTCCCCCGCTCAGAGATCGGAAAGAAGACATCCCCGTTCTGACGGACCATTTTTTGCAGAAATTCAGCGGGAGATTCAGAAAAAATATTATTGCTGTAACTGACGACGTCAGAAATATCTTTATGGGCTATAACTGGCCGGGAAATGTGCGGGAACTGGAGCATGCCATAGAGCATGCATTCATACTCTGTCAAAACAACCTCATAGGGGTTGAGCACCTGCCTCGCGAGATACTGAAAAATCCATGCGGTGATACAGTTGTTGTTGAGCCTGATCGCGAAGGATCTCGTGAAGCAATCCTCCGCGCCCTTGAAAAAACTGCCTGGAACAAGGCTAAGGCTGCGCGTCTGCTCGGCATGAGCAGGCGGACCCTGTACAGAAAAATTCAGGAATTCAAGATATCCTCACCTGAGTAAATGGCTCATTCAAATGAAAAATACGTACTGTCCGGATGTTGACGTAAATACTTACCTATCAGCCTGCCCCCCCTGCTTTCCATTTTTAAAACCCCTTAACAGGAGATTCAATAATATTGAAACACATTATGTGTCATGACACATATCTGTGTCATGATTCAGTGTGCCATGTTACATAAAATTAATTAACTGTATAATCTAAAAGACTCAAATGAATTAGTTAACTTGTTGATATTATTAATAAATAATGTTTATTGACCATTTCGATATCTATGGCACACATCTTGATAATAAATCACTAAAGGATGCAAGGGAAGCAGTTCCCTGTGCATAAAAGCAGATGAGAGAAAAGATTGTTATATCTATGGACGAAGAAACAATATTGAAAAAGAACGACAGCAGGAAATTATGCCCATTCATAGAAGAATCATTTGAAGATTGCTACATAACCAATATGAAGAGCCAGAACACCGAGTCGATTATTTATTACTGCGGCGGCGATTTTCAGAAGTGTGAAATGTATAAACGGCATAAACTTGGAAAATTGGCAGGCAGGAAACCACACCATGCATATTGAAAAGGGGGCAGTTATGGGCTTGAGAGGACTGGCTGAAGGGATCATAGTCCAGTCTCTTGAAGATCTCTGGAACGACCAGGAGAGAGAGGAAGCGGTGGAATTCTTCAAGGGGGACGGTTTTTCCATCTGCGCTGAAATTGCCGGCATGAGCCTTTATGAGCAGGTCAGGCTTTTCAATCTTGTCAGTTCTGTTCTGTGCAGCATGGAAAAAGTCCGGGGGACAGGCGGATCCGGAAGCAAAAAGGAAAAAGTATTGTCTTGCTGATAGACCCTTCAAAAACGGGTAGAAGGGATTTAAAAGTAAAGGGGGACCATATCTTGTCAAGGACGGTCTTGATTGTTGATGATGAGCCGAGCATCAGAAGCCTTGTTGCGCTTATCCTGAGAAATGCAGGGCACGGTGTTCTCGAAGCGGTAAACGGTGAAGATGCCCTTGGGATGCTCCGGGACAACAGGGTCTCGCTGATCATAACCGATTATTGTATGCCCGGCATGAACGGCTTCCAGTTCATAAGAAGACTGCGTAAAATCCCTGAGTATAAAACCGTGCCGGTTATTCTGATCTCAGGCTCCAGTGAACTGATACTCAAGGAGTTCATTGATGAGGATATCAGTGAATTTCTCATGAAACCGTTTATTCCGAAACGACTGCTCGATGTTGTTGATTCCCTGATGAATACGGAAGACCTGCAGGCATTTGAAAGAAAGGAGGTGCTGTATGGCAAAGAACAGACCAGCCGAATCATCTGACAAATTTATTAAAGTAATGAAAGAGTGGCAGAAACTGGAGGACGATACCATAAAATACGCTGATACGCTTATGAAGAAAACCAAAAACCGACTGATAAAGATGACCATGGAAATGATCAAACATGATTCTCAAAAACATAAGGCGATGCAGCAAATGCTCATAGACAGTTTGACAAAGGAGCCTTTTATCCTGAGTCCCGACGACCTTGCCCTGCTTTCGGACGGACTCAACAAACATCTTGCTGCTGAAGCCAAATCGCTTGAGCTTGCCGACCAGGCGCTCAGAAACAGTGAATTGTTTGTGACCCGATACATCCTTTCCTATCTGCTTGCTGATGAACAGAAACACCATAATCTGTTGGGAAGGCTGAATGAACTGAAGAGGGCAACGGTGTTCGTTACCTGATAACGACCAGTATAAACATTTATAAATTTAATGAGAAGAAAGGAAGAGGGGTAGAGATGAAAAAGAGAACAAAAGGGATGCTGGCCATCCTGATTTTCCTTGTCATAACAACGGCTGCTTACGCGATTCATGAGATTATACCTTCGGAATCCCAGATACCAATGCCGGGAGCCGATGCAGTAAAGCTCAATGAGTATATTGTACGGTATAACCCGTATAAGGCCTGGAACCTGTGGCCCGGGACAGAGAGGCTTTACAAGGGACGTGAACCGCATGGCTCGCTTCTCACGACGTTTGTAAACAACTCTGCATTTTTTGCAATAAAAAACAAACAGCAGCTGACTGACGGGGCGATTATCGCCAAGGAGAACTACTCTGCCGACAAGAAGTTTGTCGCATTGACTGTGATGTACAAGGTAAAGGGATACAACCCTGCTGCCGGAGACTGGTTCTGGGTAAAATACCTTCCGGACGGCAAAGTAGAGGCATCCGGAAAGGTAAAGGGATGTATCGATTGCCATTCGGCAAATAAAGCAAACGACTATCTTTTTACCGGCAAACTCAAATAAAAATGGAGATAAGCATCGCAACTGATGTGCTAACGACAACTATATTATCAAGGACTATCTGATGAGCTGGAGAAGGAAGATTTACGATGTTGATGCATAGTACGCAGGGGGGATCTCAGAAGAAAGTCCTTGTTTATCCCTGCCCGGGCCTTCCATGGTTGTGGAAGGCCTGAGGTGGGAGGGGATGTGGGAGCAATCTTTATGGCGGTGAAAGACTATTAACCTGAAGCTCATGGAGAATTATATGGAAAGAAAAGGGGTTGTAACAGTAAAAGGCAACGGAGTAACCCTGCTTGGTCCTGAACTCAAGGTTGGTGCAAAGGCTCCTCGTTTTCTGGTGCTTGACGGAGAACTAAACGAGGTAACGCTCGATGACTTTGGAGGAAAAATAAAGATTATCAGCGTAACACCGTCACTTGATACCCCGGTATGCGACATGCAGGCGAGGAGGTTTAATCAGGACGCTGTAAACCTTCCGGATGACATTGTTGTCCTGAATATAAGCATGGACCTCCCCTTTGCAATATCACGGTTTTGTGCTGCCGCAGGGATAGACAAGGTCAAGGCTTACTCCGACCACAAAGATGCCTCTTTCGGTAATGCTTACGGAGTATTAATCAAGGAGCTGAGGCTCCTTGCACGTTCAATCTTTGTGATTGATAAAGATAATATTATCCGGTATGTCGAGATTGTTCATGAACTGACTGAACAGCCTGATTATGACAAGGCGCTCGAGGCGGTCAGGAAGATAACAGGCTGATTGACTTGAGAAAGATCGATAACGGGGACGGGTTTCCGGAAGTGAACGTCATGTCCGCAAGATAAGTTCAACATAAAAGGGGGTTCAGATGTCATACAAGGCGAAAGATTTCAGCAAACTGATAGGGATCAAGGGTATGAGTGATACTCTTCTTGAAAACCATTTCACGCTGTATCAGGGATATGTAACCAATACAAACAAGATGATCGAATCTCTCGAGCAGATGCTGAAGAACGGCAAGACAGCCAACGCGGAATATGCTGAATTAAAGAGGCGGTTCGGCTGGGAGTTCAACGGCATGCGGCTTCATGAATATTACTTCGAAAACCTCGGAGGCAAGAAGCCCCTTGACCATTACAGCAACCTCGGGAAACAGCTCCAGTGCGATTTCGGAAGCTATGAAATCTGGGAGAAGGATTTCAGGGCTACCGGTTCAATGAGAGGGCTCGGCTGGGTAGTGCTGTATGAAGACCTCACCAACGGAAGACTTTTCAATGTCTGGATCAACGAACATGATGTCTCGCATCCTGCCGGCTGCAATCCGCTGCTGATCATGGACGTGTTTGAACACGCATTTCTCCTCGATTATGGGCTGAAAAAGGCAGACTATATCGAAGCGTTCTTCAAGATCATCAACTGGCCGGCTGTCGAGGCACGTTTAAAAACAAAAAAGAAAAAGGAGGCCTGATTACTATGCCTGTCCTTGAGTATGGAGGTTTGAAAATAGAACTTGACGAAGAGGGATACCTTGTGAGATGGGAAGACTGGAATGAGAAGGTGGCCTGCGCGCTTGCAGAACAGGAGGGAATCGATGAACTCACCGATGACAGAATGGATGTGATAAAGTTTATGCGTGAGTATTACCGGAAATATCAATTCTTTCCGATACTCGGCGCGGTCTGCAAGAATGTCCATCAGGAAAAGGAATGTCTGGTGCATGGCTTTGTCGATCCGCTCAAGGCATGGAAAATAGCCGGACTTCCAAAACCCTCACAACAGGTTGTCGGCTATCTTCACGGAGAGGGCGGCGTGGTATAAAACAACTGTGGAGGAATGCAGCTGCTGTCTGGATCATCCTGAACATTGATTTGATAAACAGGGAAAACAAGGAGGATTTTCATGGCCTATACTGATGAAGCACTCAGAGAAAAAATACTCGACATGTATCCTGAAACAGTTAAACATGGAATCTCTGTAGGGCTTGATTTCAACAAAGAGAAAAATGCCTATATCGTGACGTTCAAAAAGAACTCCCATGAACTTACAACACACCTTGAGAAGAAAGACGCAGATGACTGCATGAACGACGTGAAGTGCGTATACCTCGGGGTGCAGATAGGACAGTTTGTCAGGAACTTTGAGGAAGGATAAAAAAAGCACGACTCAGGCTTAATCTTATTTTCCAGGGAGATACATATGAAAAAAAATGTTGGCGGTGCAGATAAAACCGTACGGATCGTGCTGGGCATTGTCCTGGTTGTTGCAGGGCTCTTTGCTCCTGTCAGCACCGGCATCAGAGCCGGGATGTTTGTTGTTGCCGTCATAGCGCTGGGGACTGCCTTTTCGGGGCTCTGACCGCTCTGGGCGGTGCTCGGGATCAGCACCAATAAGGAAAAACATTAGGGGGTATATCACCTAATGAGGACGCGGAGAAATGGCTAAAGCATTGATTATAAGCGCGGACAATTTCGAGGACACAGAGCTCCTTTTCCCCTTGTACCGTTTGAGGGAGGAAGGGATAGCTGTCGATGTTGCATCAATAAAGAAAGGTACGATAAAGGGCAAACACGGCTATGGCGTAACGGTCGACAAAACGCTGGATGAGCTAAAGGCCGATGATTACGGACTCCTGCTCCTGCCGGGTGGAAAGGCTCCTGCAGTTATAAGAGAAGACAGGAGGGCCCTTGATATTGCAAGGAGTTTCTTTAAAAAGAACAGACCTGTCTCGGCAATCTGCCACGGGCCCCAGATATTGATCAGTGCCGGACTCCTCAGGGGGAGACATGCTACCTGTTATGAGTCTGTCAGAGGGGAACTCGAGGAGGCCGGCGCGAGTTATGAGGACAGAGAGGTTGTGGTTGACGGAAATCTCATCACCTCACGTCAGCCTTCTGACCTCCCTGCTTTTATGCGTGAGACCATGAGAGTATTCAGAGAGAAGACACAATGATCCTGATTGCTCTCTTAACGGGGAGTTGCGGTTTTTGATGAATAGACTGCAGTCAGAGTCCTCAGCATACCTGAAACACGCCGCAGACCAGAAGATCGACTGGTACCCGTGGTCTGAAGAAGCGTTTGAAAGGGCGCGAGAAGAGAACAAACCGGTCTTTCTCAGTTCAGGCGGGGTTTGGTGCCACTGGTGCCATGTCATGGCAAAAGAATCTTTTTATAACGAAGAAACAGCCGGTCTGCTCAACGATCATTTTATCAGCATCAAGCTTGACAGAGATGAGCATCCTGACATCGACAGAATATACCAGCAGGCTGTGTCAGCGATGGGCTCTGGCGGCGGATGGCCGCTCAGCGTATTTCTGACCTCTGAAAAAAAACCTTTTTTCGGCGGCACCTACTTTCCCCCGGTAGACGGGCACGGAAGACCGGCCTTTAACAAGATTTTGAGGGAGGTTGTCAGGTTTTACCGTGAAAACCAGGGGCAGATAGCCGCCTACACCGAGAAGCTCCTCGCTTTTCTGAAACAGGAGCCCCATACCGAAGGGGATGTGAACGAGGGCATGCTCGATGGTGCGGTCAGGGACATCATGGAAGAGTATGACAGCACTAATGGAGGGTTCGGAAAGATACCGAAGTTTCACATGCCGGGTGCTGTTGAATTCCTCCTGAACAGGTATTTTATTACCGGGAAGACTGAGATTGCCGAAGCTGTAACAAAAACCCTGAGATCAATGGCCAGGGGAGGGTTTCATGACCAGCTTCAGGGAGGTTTTCACCGTTATTCGACTGATGAATCATGGATTGTCCCGCACTTCGAAAAAATGGCTGATGATAATGCATGGCTGCTCAGGAATTATGCAGATGCCTATGGCTTGTTCGGAGACGAAGACCTTAAGGAAGCAGCAGAAGGCATTATTGTTTTTCTGAAGGAGGTGTTGTCTGATCCCAGCGGCGGCTTTTATGCCAGTCAGGACGCTGATGTTACCCCTGATGATGAAGGTGGATATTTTACCTGGACAGAAGATGATTTCAGGAGAGTATTGGGGGATGAAGCGTATCAAATCCTTTCCCTGTATTTTCTTAATGAGCGCGGTTCCATGCACCATGACAAAACAAAGAAAGTCCTCTCTGTTGCTTTGGATTCTGACGAGGTTGCTTCAAGGCTGGGGATACCGCCTGAGACAGTTAACAACACTGTCAAAACCGGGAAGGAGAAGCTTCTTAAGGAAAGGACAGTCAGGAAGGCCCCTTTTATTGACAAGGCAATATATCCTTCGCTCAACGGATTGCTGATCTCAGCATGCCTTCACGCATACCGCTCAATCCCGGATGAATGGCTCAGGGACTTTTCGTTAAAGAGCATCAGGAGGATCATGAGAGAGCATTTTGACGGCAATATGTTTTTCCATGCAAAGGGCGTAAAGGCCCTGCTGGCTGATTATATCTTTTTCATCGATGCCCTCATAACTGCTTATGAGACGACGGCTGAACGGTGGTATCTGAACAATGCAAAAATACTTATGGCTATCTGCATAGACAGGTTATGGGATAAAGACGAAGGGGGATTTTTCGATTCTGAAGCGGATATCCTGAATGTCAGGCTGAAGGGGATCGAGGATATGCCGCACCCTTCAGCAAATGCGCTTGCTGTTATTGTCCTTCTTAAATTGCACAACATGAATGGAAATGGTATGTATCATAAATATGCAGAGACATCATTAAAAATATTCGCTTTGAGGGCTAAGGATATGGGTGTACATGCCGGATATTATTACTGTGCACTGGACGCTTATCTCAATATGACGAGCCTCAGCGTAAACGCAGAACCGCTTGGCGAGCTTGCCGCTGCTGCCCGTTCGGTCTTTTTCCCTTATAAATGCATAACCTACGGAGAGAACAGCGGACAGGTTGTTGCATGCAGAAGGGGAGTATGCTACGAGCCTCTTGAAAGTCCTGAAGACATCAGTGAATTTTTCAGGGAAAAGATGCACCAGTGATGGGAGCAGCAATTCCTTAATAATGGGTCTTGGCCTGCCTGCTGTTGTATAATCAGAAGAAGTGAAAAACCGGATTTTTGTGACATGCTCAAAAGGGCTGCATGATTTCCTTTGTGCTGAGATAAGGCTCCTGGGGTTGCCGGTAATATCTGCCGGACCGTCCGGCGTTGAGACCTCAGGGACCATGGAAGATGCGATGCGGCTGAACCTTTTTCTCCGGACAGGCCAGAGGGTTCTTTTTCTCCTCACAGACTTTGGTGCCGGTAATTCAACCGAGCTTTACAAAAAATTATATGCTGTAGACTGGGAGAATGTTATCGATGAGCATGGGTATGTGAGCGTAACCTCGAGTGTTGACATGCCTGATATTATGGACACGCGATATGCAAATCTTAAGGTCAAGGATGCGGTGGTTGACCGTATACGGTCGGCAACAGGTGTCCGGCCTGATTCAGGCCCTGATAAAGACAGTGCCGTTATCCATATTTTCTGGAAGCAGAACAAATGCTCCGTATTTCTCGATACATCCGGAGAACCGCTCTCAAAAAGGGGTTACCGGAAAATACCGTTAAAGGCCCCGATGCAGGAAACGCTTGCTGCTGGCGTTGTGATGGCAACCGGATGGAATGATGACGGAAGCTTTATCAATCCGATGTGCGGCAGCGGGACGATGGCAATCGAAGCTGTGCTTCTGGGACTCAATAAAGCCCCGGGGCTCTCGAGAGACAACTTCGG
>JBBIUL010000078.1:0-8853 GCA_037440265.1 Nitrospira sp.
ACACCTTTTTCTCGCCCGTGATCGCATTGTACCTGCAGGCATCCTGGCAGAGTCCGCAGATGACGCATTTCTCAGGGATGATGCGGTAGGTAATGAACGAGGGGCATTCCCTTTCATGGCATTTTCCTGCAAGGTGTTCGCTGAATGAATCGGTCTTAAGGGCATCGAGCAGGAACCTTGCAGTGTCCTTGCCCTTCTTGCACATCGAGCCTTCAAGCATCTGCTCTGCTATCCGCCGGACCGCATCAGCGTCTCCCTGTCCGGCAATGCCGGCAGCGATCCTGTTAAGCCTTACCTCGGCCTCATAGCTCCCGAGCGAGCAGGGCAGGCATCTGCCGCACATCGGCTCAGACAGGAATTCCTGAATGAATTTCAGGGATTTCCGGATGTTGCATTTGATGTTCTCGACCGCCTCGAAAACATCCTTCATGTCCTTTTTCTTTATTTCGCCGTTTGTATCGCTCATACAGCCTCCTGTCTGATTGTGCTTCTCTTCTTTTTCTCTATCTTTACAGCGCCGATAGGGCATGCTGCATAGCACGTCTTGCATTTTGTGCAATAGTCCTGGTCTATATAAAAGCTGTCCTTTGTCTCTTTCACTGCATCAAAGGCACAGGCCTCCTTGCAGAGTCCGCAGAGGAAGCATTCCTCCATTTCAATCCTGTAGATCCCGATACCCTGGCAGGCATGTGAACGGCAGTATTTGTCATGGATATGCTCTTCGTATTCTTCGCGGAAATATTTTATTGTCGTAAGCACGGGGTTCGGAGCGCTGTTTCCAAGTCCGCAGAGGGCGCCCTCTTTTACAAGCTCTCCAAGTTTCTCCAGGCGCTCGATGTCGCCGACCTCGCCTTTGCCGGAAGTAATCCTTTCAAGTATCTGAAGCATGTGATACGTGCCTACCCTGCAAGGCGGACATTTTCCGCATGATTCCGTCTGGCAGAAAGAGAGAAAGTATTTTGCGACATCCACCATGCAGTTGTCCTCATCCAGCACCACCATTCCGCCTGAGCCCATCATTGAGCCAACCGTTGAGAGGGTATCGAAATCAACAGGGGTATCAAGCAGGCTCTCGGGCATGCATCCGCCGGAGGGGCCGCCTGTCTGAATCGCCTTGAACTTCCTGTTGTTGAGAATGCCGCCGCCGACCTCATAAACTATCTCTCTTAAAGTAATGCCCATCGGAACCTCAACAAGACAGGAATTTTTTACCTTTCCTGCAAGGGCAAAGACCTTTGTGCCGGGTGACCCCTTAGTCCCGATTGAAAGAAAAAAATCAGAGCCTTTTTCTATAATTATAGGAACATTGGCAAATGTCTCTATGTTGTTCAGGTTGGTAGGATAGCCCCAAACACCTCCGCCTCTTTCCGAAAGCCTTGGAGGCCTCGGCCTCGGGAAACCCCTCTCGCCTTCGAGAGACGCAACAAGCGCTGTGGATTCGCCGCACACAAACGCCCCTGCTCCTTTTCTTATATCCATATCAAAATCAAGTCCGCTTCCAAGAATATTTTTGCCGAGCAGGCCAATATCCCTGGCCTGAGATATGGCAACAGAAAGGTTTTCAATGGCAATAGGATACTCGTTCCTTACATAAACAAAGCCATACTGAGCTCCGATGGCATACGCATTCAGTATCATCCCCTCGATCAGACTGTGGGGATTTCCTTCCATGATTGAGCGGTCCATGAATGCGCCGGGGTCGCCTTCGTCGCCGTTTGCAACAACAAACTTGATCGTTCCCGGTGCGCTCTTGGTATGCCTCCATTTCTTGCCTGCAGGGAATCCGGCGCCTCCGCGTCCCCTCAGATTCGCCCTGTCTATTTCGTTCAGCACGTCATCGGGCGTCATGGAAGACAATGCCTTTTCCATTGCCGTATAGCCGCCGATTTTTATATAGTCCGCTATCGATTTCGGATCTATGAGGCCATTATGCCTTAATACAAGCCTCAGCTGCTTCTTGTACAGCGGGATATTTTCCATCCTGACGACAGGTTCGCTCAGAAAATCATCACGGTAGAGCAGCGGCCTGAACGGCGCGTTTGCGTTCAGCGTATACCCAATCAGGTTTGCAGCCATCCCTGATTTCACCCTGGTGTAAAAAATATCATGCGGCTCCACCCTTACATTCGGGCCTTTTGAGCAAAGTCCCCTGCAGCCCGTAACCTTCACCTCAATATCCAGACCTTTTGCTTCAGCCTCTTTTTTTATCGAAGAGGCAACCTTCTTTGACCCTCCTGCCCTGCATGCGCTTCCGCCGCACACCTCAATAACCGGCCTGCGGACCTCATTGTCCTGAAGGTTTTGCCGAAGCCTTCTTAAGTCGTCTGTGCTTTTAAGTTTTTCCATATCACATCATTGCCTTTTGTTCTTGTCCATGCGGTTTGATTATTACGGCGTTTATCGGACAGACATCAAAACATGCCTTGCATTTTGTGCAGTAGTCCATATCTATGAAAAACCGGCTTCTGTACTCCTTTATCGCGTCAAAAGCACAGGCCTGTTTGCACAAGCCGCAGAGGAAGCATTGCTCCATGTCTATGGAATAAATTCCAAGCCCTTTGCAGGCCCTTGCCCTGCAGTATTTGCTGTGTATATGCTCTTCGTATTCCTCTCTGAAATATTTTATGGTTGAAAGCACAGGATTCGGGGCGGTCTTCCCGAGTCCGCATAGAGAACCCTCAATGATTTTCCTGCCCATTTTTTCGAGGCGATCTATGTCTTCCGGCTCCCCCCGGCCTTTCGTAATACGGTCGAGTATCTGGAGCATCTGGTATGTTCCTATCCTGCAAGGAGGGCATTTTCCGCATGATTCCTGCTGGGTAAAGGTCAGAAAGAACTTCGCTATATCCACCATGCAGTTGTCCTCGTCAAGCACTACCATGCCGCCTGAACCCATCATTGAACCTGCGCTGAACAGGGAGTCAAAGTCCACCTTCAGATCAAGCAGTTCAGAGGGGATGCATCCGCCTGAAGGTCCCCCTGTCTGTATCGCTTTGAACTTCCTGTTGTTGAGGATGCCGCCGCCTATTTCGTATATAATCTCTCTCAGCGTAATGCCCATCGGCACCTCGATCAGGCCGGTATTCTTGATTTTTCCGGTAAGGGCAAAGACCTTTGTGCCCTTGCTGCCTTCTGTTCCAAGTTTTGAGTAGCTTTCACTTCCCACAGAAATAATATAAGGCACGTTGGCAAAGGTCTCGATGTTGTTTAAACAGGTAGGGTAAGACCAAAGTCCTTTTTCCGCCGGAAAGGGGGGTTTCTGTTCGGGGTATCCCCTGCGGCCCTCAATAGACATCAGGAGAGCTGTTTCCTCTCCGCAGACAAAAGCTCCGGCGCCCTCTCTGATTGATATATCAAAGTCAAATCCTGTGCCAAGTATGTTTTTCCCCAGAAAACCCGTTTCTCTGGCCTGCTGGAGGGCGACGCCAAGGTTTTTGACCGCAAGCGGATACTCATGACGCACATAGACAAAGCCATATTTCGCTCCAACGGCATATCCGCATAAGAGCATCCCCTCGATAAGACTGTGAGGGTCGCCTTCCATTATGGAACGATCCATAAATGCGCCGGGGTCTCCTTCATCGCCGTTAGCGACAACAATCCTGACACTATTCGCTGCACGGGCCACAGCCTCCCATTTCAACCCTGTTGAAAATCCTGCTCCGCCTCTTCCCCTGAGACCCGATTTTTTGATCTCCTCTACAACCTCATCAGGTCTCATCGAAAAAAGAGCCTTCCCCAGCGCGGAATATCCGTCATATGCAATGTAGTGGTAAATATTTGCCGGATCTATCCGTTCGTTGTTTCTTAATACAAGCCTGTGCTGTTTCTGATAGAAAGGCACCTGATCCATCGACTCTATCGCCCCTGTTATGACGCTGTCCCTGTATAAAAGCTCGCGCACAGGTATTCCGGCCTGTACGGTATGGCCGACAATCTTGGGGGCATGGGCAAGTCCGACCCTCTGATAAAAATATCCCTGGGGCCTGATGTTCATTACCGGACCTTTCTGACAAAGCCCCTGGCATCCGGTTGTCACAATATCGACATCACCGCTTTTTTGAGCTTTTTCAAGTTGATCCTTGAGCGAATCCACCAGCTTCAGAGACCCCATTGCCCTGCAGGCAGTGCCGCAGCAGACCTTTATCTTCTGCTTGTCATTGTAGATCAATTCCTTTTTGACCCGCTCGCATAGAGAGAGCAGGTCTTCTCTATTGCTCAGTCTTTTCATATGCACCCGTATTTATGTCATCAATAATTCTGTCAACCTTTGACTGCGTCAGTTCTCCCGTTATCTCTTCATTGACCACAACCACAGGCGCAAGCCCGCAGCAGCCGACACAACCCACGGTCTCCAGTGTTACGGACATGTCCTTTGTAGTCTCGCCTTCCTTTATGCCGAAAGATTCCTCCAGTTTCCGCACAACTTCTCCGGCGCCTCTTACATGGCAGGCTGTGCCCACGCATACACAGACTATATTCCTGCCTCTCGGCGTAAAATAAAACTGCTTATAAAACGAGGCTGTGCTGTAGACAGCGGAAAGGGGGATTTTCAGCTCCTTTGAAAGCTCTTCAAGCTTTTCCTCGGGGAGATAATTATTTTCTTTCTGAATACGGTGGAATGCGTGTATGAGCACCGCCCTTCTCTTCTGTTCATCCGTCAGAACGTCGCTGACAATGCCCATCTCCTGTTGAATATCGATCATTTTACATATCCTCCATCAAAATCAGCAACGGGCGACGAGTCTCTGAATTCATTGTTCATCCCTCGCCATTCACTGCCCGTCCGATACGCTGTTATATTCCCAGATGCGGCCTTGCCACCTTTTCGATTTCACGGCGCGCAGCCATATCCATAAGAACGCGTTCAACTCCGAATTTGCCGGGCTCATATTTCTTGAGCTTAAGCCCGTCTCTTGCATTATCAATATAGTTCAATGCGATCTCGATCATCTTTTCGGGGTCTTCCTCAAAATGGAACGCCCCTTTGAATCTTTCGAGCCAAACCTCGGTCATTATCCTTGTTACCTCTTTGCTTGAGCCTAC
This sequence comes from Nitrospira sp., assembly GCA_037440265.1. Lineage (GTDB taxonomy): Bacteria > Nitrospirota > Thermodesulfovibrionia > Thermodesulfovibrionales > UBA6898 > JBBIUL01. The sequence goes on from JBBIUL010000078.1 coordinate 5,047, forward strand.
AGGAGACTTGCCTCCGAAAATCACAGGCACTCCGGAGACAACAAAATATGTGCCGATTGCAACGGCCTTCTCGGACATCCATTCAGGCGCAATGCCCACTCCGGGCATGCCGCCGATTTCGTCCGAAAGACCGCCTTCCGCTGCCATGGCAGTCAGTATGGTGAGTATCCTTGAATTGTCAACACATGCCCCGAGATGCAGTATCGGGGGTATTCCTATGGCCTCGCACACCTCTCTGAGCCCGGGACCAGCCATCTCAAGCGCAGTCTCAGGCGTGAGGTAGCCCATTGTTCCGCATGCAGCTGCGCCGCAGCCGGTTGCGACAACAAGGACATCGTTTCTTATAAGCTCAGTTGCGAGGAATTTGTGAATACCGGTTGACTGCACCCTCGGATTGTCGCATCCTGCGATGCCAACCACACCGCGCACCCTTCCTGCCATAATGGCATCATTCAGCGGCCTGAAAGAACCTCGCCATGTGCCGCCCTGCATATACTCTATGTACTCATGAGAAAATCCGCCTATAAGCGGAAATGTCTTTGTTACATGACTTCCCTCCTTGGTCCTGTTCGGGAAATTATCTATGGCCATTCTGACAATTTCTCTCGCAATTTCCTTTGCCCTGTGCTCATCATATTCCACATGGATTGCACCGGTAAGTTTGGCCTTATAACTGGTCGTTATAACCTTGGTGTGAAACTTTTTTGATATCTCAACAAGGGCAGGCATTATGCACTGAACATCTACAGTAATAGCATCCACAAGCCCGGTCATTAATCCGAGTTCCTGGTTTACAAAACCTCCGGCAGTAGGTATGCCGTGTCTCATCAGGACTTCGTTAGCCGTGCAGCACATGCCGCCAAGGTTTATTCCCTTTGCTCCTTTGCTTTTCGCATATTCAATCAATTCAGGCTCGCCGACAACATCGACTATCATTTCTGCCAGGGTAGGTTCGTGGCCGTGGACAACAATATTGACCTCGTCGTCATTGAATATTCCGACGCTTGCCTCAGACTGTATCGGTCTGGGAGTGCCGAAAAGAATGTCGGTTATGTCCGTTGAAATCATGCAGCCGCCCCATCCGTCGGCAAGTCCGACCTTGGCAACAGCGCTCATGATGTTCTCGGGGTCCTGGTCAACGCCCACGCTCGACCTGTGAAGGGATTCAACGACCTCACGGTCAATGCCCCTGGGCATGACTCCCCATTTTCTCCATCTCTCCTGCGTCTTTTTAGGCGCCCTGTGAAAGTACAGAAGTTCGCCCTTCTGCTGGGTAAAATGTTCTATATATTTAAGAGCAACCTCTTCAGCAACCTTCATCCTGTCTTTTCCCTCGAATTCAACGCCCATTACACCGGCAATCCTGAAGAGCTTTTTCCAGTCCTTGATCTCAAAATCCTTTGCTTCGCCTCTTGCGACTTCAAGCAGTGTAAACGCCATGTCTCTCGCATGGTCTGAATGCGCTGATGTGCCGGCGGCAACCATTCTCAAGAAATTTCTCGCGGCAACCACATCCACATCGGCGCCGCATACTCCCCTGAGTTCTTCCTTCTTGCTGCCGGCAAATCTGCAAGGCCCCATGTGGCATACCCTGCAGCAGGCCCCTTCCTCGCCGATCGGGCATGGCTTTAATTTCATTGCCCTGTCTATGCAGGTTTCATATCCCTGCTGTTCCGCCCATTCCACAACCTGTTGAGAAACTTCACTTGCTACTTTTATTTCCTTGCTCACTTTTGCCTCCATACTTTATTTTTAAGTAGTGAACAGTATTCTGTGAACGGCAAAAACCGAAACTCATTGTTTTAAGCTGTTCACTGACAAATATCTGCTTTTATATAATCGGGTCCATCTCCAGAGCAGGGTGTCCCACCTTTGCAAGATGCTCCAGCAGCTTCTCAGAATCCTCGGCAACCGTCTCGTCAGCTATCTTGTCGAGAAGATCCGGGACTCCCTCTTCAGCAGCCCTCTTTTCAAAAGCCTCTTTCAACCCCTCTTTAAGGTTTTTAGTCATCCAGACAATCCTCTTGAGTCCGCCGTCGCCGAAGAGGAATTTTTTGCTGGTGATAAAGTTTCTGCCGATGCCCATAAAGCCCGGGGACTGCACGCCGCCGCCTACAGAACCGGCAAGAGTGGAAAACTTCATACCGGCAGGCGTCATCCCTGTGTGTCCGCGCTGCACGACCATAACGCCGTTGGCCTCAGGCACGATGGCAATAATACATTCAAAACACCCGCAGGAGGTCATCGGGTTCTCCATAATAGTGTACAGATTCAGGGTCTCAACCGCCCCGCCCGAGGCCTTCTTCAGGTAGTCGTCTATGCCGGTATACCTTCCGTACCTTTGATCAAGAAGATCTCCTTTTGATATGGGCTGGTTTCCTCCTGTAGGGTCTATCTCATAGGCAGCCTTTCCGTCGAGCCAGTTATAGGCCCCGCAGAGTCCAAGACGTTCAGGGCTTATCACGCATACATGGCTCGGAGCAAACGACTGACACAGAAGACATGAATAAAATGTATCTACAGCCTCGTCTGTAAGAGAGCCGAGCCTCTGGTCGCGGTCATGATACGCATGTCTGGCCTCTTCCTGTTTCTCCAGAACATCTTTTTCATCAACATACAAAGTAACCTGCACCTTATCGACAATCGACTTGAACTTGGAACGGGTCATGGTCGAAAGTATCACGCCGATATGATCGAGGTTAAGCCCGTCTTTCCTCGCGTTGTTGCTTATCCTTATCCAGTTTATGTCGCGCTGGCCCATATGCCAGAGCCCCTGCGCCTCATTGATAAAATGGTGTATCTTCCTTTCGATAACCGACTCGAAATCCTTCTGCATCTTCCTGCCGGCTACATCGACGACTATGCCGAGCGGCAGCTGACCGCCTTTTTCAAAAAGCTCCTGCCAGTTTTCCCCGACAATGATGATCTTGTTGTCTTCTATCTCGTCAATTTCCCTTGTCCTCACCCATTCAAAAGAAGGCGTCCTCTGTCCTCCGAATTCGATGAACATGTCCTCTTTCCTTATTCTCTCGCCTTCAAAGGCAGGACCGTATGCCACAGGGATAGGCGGCCTTTCGACTATAATCTTAAGCCCCCTGACTTCAATCGCCTTCTGCACGATCTTGCTGTGGTCAAGCTCTCTGTCGACCTCCTCGTATGTGCAGACGCCTGTCGGGTGAATAACAGGGACATCAGTATCGCATATGGCAGGGAACCCCATATTAATAGCCCCTGCTCCTGTAGACCATTTAATTTCATCCAGTCCGCCCAGCGCTATTGCAAAAGCAAAAACCCTGTCTTTTTGATATTTCAGGTGTTCCTTGAAGTCGCCCGGTTTTTTTCCGCCGAAGATAAGGGACGCCCTGATGGCCCAGTCAAGCGCATACAGAGTATGTTCGGTGTCAGGGCCAAGAGGCACAATCCTCGTCTCCCATCCGAGCTCAACCCCCTGCTTCAGAAGCTGCTTTGTAACACTATCGCCGTTTGTATGGCCGGATAGAAAGGTCAGTATGTTCTTTTCCTGAAGCTCCCTGACAATCTTTACTGCTGTCTCTTCATCCGGCGCAGCGCCTATAATGGCTGCAAAGCCCGGCATTGTGCCGTCAACGAGCTGTATGCCGAGGTTTCTTTGTATGGTGTCTGTAATAAAGCCGTTATAGACATAGCCTGTCTCCGGATCGGTGACCGGTTCAAGCCCTTCAACATAACGAAGCGCAAGCAATATCTCCTCTGCAAAAAGGGTTGCCATGCCTGAATCCAGCGCTTCGCCGAGATATGGTTTCCATAGATGCTCTTCAGGCTCCTCAT
>JBBIUL010000079.1:0-8826 GCA_037440265.1 Nitrospira sp.
AGGCTGAGGAGGCAAAGAAATACTTTGCCGAGTTCACTGCCTTTGTCAATGACGGGCTCATACGGTGCGGGTTCCCCAAATGCCCTGCAAACTTCATGGCGAGCAACCCCAAATGGTGCCAGCCGCTGAATGTCTGGAAAGAATACTTCTCGAAATGGATCAACAACCCCACTCCCAAATCTGTCCTGATGTCCCTTATATTTTTTGACTACAGGCCGCTGCACGGAAATGTTGTCCTCGCTGAAGAACTCAGAAGGCATCTCAACCGCACCCTGAAAGGCCAGAACATGTTTTTTGCCCATATGGCAAGCGTCATAACCGAAAACAGGCCGCCGCTCGGTTTTTTCAAGACCTTCATTGTTGAAAAAGACGGCGAACACAAAGACCAGCTCGATCTTAAGTTAAGGGGCATCGGCCCGCTTGTTGATGCCATGCGGCTCTTTGCACTCGAGTCAGGGGTCAATGAAACCTCCACCCTCGACAGGATCAAGGCGCTGAAGGACATCCATCCGATCGTCATCGAAGTCGGCGCTGAGCTTGAACAGGCATTTGAGTTCATTATGCTGCTCAGGATCCATCACCAGATAGACCAGGTAGAGAACTCCCTGCCGCCGGACAATTTTATCAATCCGAGCACGCTGAGCAATCTTGAGAAAAAATCACTCAAGGAGGCCTTCCAGGTAATTTTGAAGGTGCAGGATGCCACCTTTGAGCTGTTCAGGGCAGGGATGGTGCGCAGATGAAAATCTCCTTTGCTTCGTACAGGGAAAAGATAGCCGGTTTTTTGTCGCTCAGGGGCGCCGATGCTCAAGCCGGCGTGGCAATTGAAGATCTCTGTTATACCGTTATTGACACTGAACTTACCGGCCTGGACGCAAAGAAAGACTCGATCATCTCGGCAGGGGCAATAAAGATGCTCGGAGGAAGGATCGACCTCGGGAGCATCTTCTACCGCATCGTTAACCCCTCCACCGAAATCAGGCCTGAAAGCGTCGTAATCCATGAGATAACCCCTTCAGAGGCAGAGCAGGGACCTCCGATAGAGCCTATTATTCAGGAGCTTTCAGATTTCTGCGGTAATGATGTAATCGTCGGCCATTTCATCCATCTGGATATGGATTTCATAAATACCGTATATCGCAACATCAACGGTGCTGCCATGAAAAATCCCGTCCTTGACACCCACCGGATGCATGAATGGCTTAAGGAGCACAACGGGGAATTTAAAACCCATTACGGGGGCTGCAGCGAAGAGGCAAATCTCTTTGCCCTGGCGAAAAAATATGCTATCCCGGTTTCCGAAGCACATAACGCACTAATGGATGCTTTTATCTCGGCACAGCTCTTTCAGCGGTTTCTGGCTTTTTTACCCAGCCTTGGGGTCAGAACTCTGAAAGACCTTCTCAGCATAGGCAGGCCATAGGAAAGGAGGAAAGGGGAAAAAACGAATGGAGGAAAAGAGGTAAGAGGCGAAATGTATTAGCTGTACAAGAGCAGTATGCAGTCAGTTCACAATTTATAACTTAAGGAGGTAATATGGAAACAACAGGCAATGCACAACTAACTGAAAAACATCATGAGTATTGGAGCAAAAATCTCAAGATGACCGCTTTTCTGCTTGCCATTTGGTTTGTTGTCACTTTTGTGGTAAGCTACTTTGCCCGACAACTCAACGAAATCACCGTTGTAGGCTTCCCCATCGGCTTTTACATGGGCGCTCAGGGTTCGCTTATCGTCTATGTGCTGATCATCTGGTACTACGCACGGTACATGAACAAGCTTGATATTGAATACGACGTGCATGAGGGAGGAGATGATTAATGGCTACACAACAAAAATTTAAGGACCAGCTCAAGAAATACTATGGTTTCTACACATTGGGCTTTCTCGGGTTCGTCGTTTTCCTGGCTATCTTTGAGTCGCTTGGCATGCCCAAGACCTGGATCGGGTACACATTCCTGGTCGCCACCATCGGGCTGTATGCGGGCATCGGCATCATCAGCCGTACCGTGGTAGTATCGGAATATTACGTGGCTGGACGGCGGGTGCCGGCGTTCTTCAACGGCATGGCCACCGGCTCAGACTGGATGAGCGCCGCCTCGTTCATAGGCATGGCAGGCACCCTGTATCTTACCGGTTACAACGGGCTTGCCTTTATTATGGGTTGGACCGGGGGCTACTGCCTTGTTGCGCTCTTTATGGCGCCTTACCTGAGGAAGTTCGGCCAGTTTACCATTCCTGACTTTTTAGGCGCCCGTTACGGCGGCAACCTCCCGCGCATGATCGGCGTGATAGCAGCCATTCTCGTCTCTTTTGTGTATGTTGTTGCGCAGATCTACGGCGTCGGCATCATTACCAGCCGCTTTCTCGGGATCCCGTTCAACATCGGTGTCTTCGTCGGTCTTTCCGGCATTCTGGTCTGCTCATTCCTGGGAGGCATGCGTGCCGTTACCTGGACCCAGGTAGCACAGTACATCATCCTGATTATTGCCTATATGATTCCCGTTGTCTGGCTGTCGGTAAAACATACCGGCATCCCGGTTCCGCAGGCAGTTTATGGAACGGTGCTTGAGAAGCTGACGGCCCGTGAAATAGAGCTTAACGACAAGACCACCAAAGATGGCGCTGCGGAAGACAGCGTGCGGCAGATTTTCCGTGACCGCGCTGCAGCCGCTGATGCAAGGCTGGAGGGGCTCAAAACCGGAGGCGACGCGTTTTTGGCTGAGGAAAAGGCAAAGCTTGAGCTGAAGGTGACGGAATTGAAGGCAGTTGCCGAACCGGATGCCGCCGCTATAGCTGCTGCCGAGAAGGCAGTCGCGGATTTCCCGGCCAATGCTGAGGCTGCCAAAGAGGCCTGGACAAAGGCCTCGAGCGGTGCCAAGACAAGAGCAGGGGCCATCAGGGCCCATGCAGAGGCTTTCCCTGGCAAGGATGAAGCAGCAAGGAATCTCTCCCGCCTGAACTTCCTCACCCTGACCTTCTGCCTGATGATCGGCACTGCGGCCCTGCCCCATATCCTGATGCGCTACTACACCACGCCCAGCGTGAGGGAAGCGCGGAGGTCGGTCTTCTGGTCGCTTTTCTTTATATTCCTGCTGTACTTTACCGCCCCTGCCCTTGCAGTTCTGGTGAAGTATGAGATTTATAACTTGCTGGTCGGCACCTTACATGCCGATCTTCCGAAATGGGTAGGTTCCTGGGCAGCGGTCGACGCCACGCTGATGAGTATTTCAGACATCAACAAGGACGGCATCGTGCAGCTGGCTGAAATCGTAATCGGCGGCGACCTGATCGTGCTGGCAACGCCGGAAATCGCCGGACTGCCGTACGTAATCTCTGGTCTCGTGGCAGCGGGCGGTCTGGCCGCAGCGCTTTCCACTGCAGACGGACTGCTGCTTACCATTTCCAACGCGCTGTCCCATGACGTGTACTACAAGATGGTCAACCCTCATGCTGCCCCTGGCACAAGAGTCAGGATCGCCAAAACTCTTCTTCTGATCGTGGCGCTGATAGCCGCATATGTGACTTCGCTGAAGCCGGGGAACATCCTGTTCCTGGTGGGCGCGGCATTCTCGCTCGCAGCGTCTGCGTTCTTCCCTGCCCTGGTCTGCGGGGTATTCTGGAGACGCGCCAACAAACTGGGCGCTTCCCTCGGCATGCTTGTAGGGTTGGGCGTCTGCGCGTATTACATGGTAATAACGTATCCGTTCTTTGGTATCAACAAGCCGCTCTGGTTCGGCATTCAGTCTATTTCCGCCGGAGTTTTCGGCTTGACTGCAGGCACCATCGCTCTTGTTGTAGGGACCCTCATCAGCAAGGCGCCTCCTGCGGATGTGCAGCTCATGGTAGACCATGTGCGCTATCCGAACATAGCCGGAATCAGCCTCGCGAAGGACGATTAGCCTCTGAGAACGAGCAATCGGATCACGGCCCGCGCGGAAACGCGTGGGCCGTTTATAAAGTTCAGCCCGCTATGTGCCTATGAGATGGGCAAGATCAGTACGTCCGGAGTCAAGAATCAGCTGCTGGCTCATCTTTGGATCAAAGCGGTGCAGATGGTGCACGACTTCAGCAACCTTGTCGTGGTTGTGCAGCGCGTGGTAGGCCATGCCCAGGAGGTACCAGGCATGGGGGTTCATGGACTGCAGGTGGGCCGCTTCCTCCAATGCCTTGGCTGCTTCTTCGTGGCGCTGCATTGCGGCATACGTCATGCCTAGGCCATACCATGCACGGTCGAGCGCGGGATTGATCCGGACCGCCTCCTCAAAGGCCTCAATGGCGCTGGCTCGGTTGCCCAGTTTTTCGCGGACAAAGCCGAGATTGAACAAGGTGTTTGCATCATTGGACTTGATGCTCAGGGCTTTCCGGAAATACTCCTCAGCCTCGCTGAATTGCAGGTTGGTGGCATACAGAAAGGCGAGGCCGCTTACAGCCCTGAAGAAGGAAGGGTTGTGCTTGAGGGCCTGGAGATACTCTTCGGCAGCCTGGTCGGGCCTTTTCAGGAACGTAAAAAAGCGGGCACAGTAGAAGTGTTTCCATTGTTGAAAATTCATTTGCGTTTCTCCTGTAGGTATGTCATATTTTAGTTTTATGCAATGCGCCGCGTATAATATTATTATATCCGGCGGAGAAATCGATAGCAACAGTATGCGGCAGTATCCGCAGCTGTATTGTTTTCAGTGCTCAGACATTTTGTTATTACTCGGTTAGAGGACTTTCCCCTAACTGAATAAACGGGAAGGAAGACAGTCGTGGATTCTCTTAAGTTAATCAGCATGTTACGGGCTCTGGTAGAAGTCGCACTGTTCTCGCTTCTGGGGCAGGGGGCGCTGCATCTTATTGCCGGCGCTTCGCGTGATAAAAACTTTGTCTACAGACTGTTAAAGGTGATCACCAGCCCAGTCACAAGAATCGTACGCGCAATTACGCCCCGCTTCATCCTCGACCGGCATATCAACCTTGTGGCTTTTTTCCTGCTTCTTTGGCTCTGGCTGCTGCTCGCGGTGGCAAAGCGCTATGTATCCTGACCACATGGGTTTTCCTGCAGGCGGATCGAAAACCTCCGCCTAATAAAATTTAATATATCCCAACACCAAGGAGGAAGAGATGGCAACAAAAGATGGTTTCGATGTTTTATCAACGGAGAAGAGGACCTTTCCTCCGTCAAAGGAGTTCAGCGAAAAGGCGCATATCAAAAGCCTTGACGAATACAATAAGATTTACAAAAGATCTGTAGAGGACCCCGAAGGCTTCTGGGCAGAGATGGCTGAGAAGAACCTGTCGTGGGACAAGAAGTGGGACAAGGTGCTCGAGTATGACTTCCACAAGCCTGAAATCAAATGGTTCCAGGGCGGGAAGCTCAATGCGTCATACAACTGCATTGACCGGCATATAACGTCAGCCACGAGGAACAAGGCCGCAATCATCTGGGAGGCTGATGACGGTTCATATGCGACCTATACCTATCAGCAGGTCTATTACGAGGTGAACCGGTTTGCAAACGTGCTCAAGAAGTATGGCGTAAAAAAAGGCGACCGCGTTACCCTTTACCTCCCGATGATCCCCGAGCTTGCCTTTGCCATGCTCGCATGCGCAAGGATCGGGGCAATCCACAGCATCGTGTTCGGCGGCTTCAGCGCGCAGGCGCTCAAGGACAGGATACAGGACTGCAAGTCAAAGCTCATCGTGACTGCTGACCGCGGAGTCAGGGGCGGCAGGCAGGTTCCGCTCAAGGCGAATGCCGACGTTGCCCTGCAGGAATGCCCTACGATCGAGAAGATGATCGTCGTAAAAAGAACCGACGGCATTGATATGGAACCGGGAAGGGATCTGTGGTGGCATGAAGAAATGAAGGCTGCCGACATCTCCAATTACTGCGAGCCTGCACAGATGGATGCAGAGGACCCTCTCTTCATACTCTACACATCAGGCTCGACCGGCAAGCCGAAAGGCGTTCTGCACACGACCGGCGGTTACCTGCTGTACACAAACATGACCTTCAAGTGGATATTCGACTACCATGATGAGAACATACATTTCTGCACAGCAGACATCGGTTGGGTTACCGGTCACAGCTACATTGTCTACGGACCGCTCTCGGCAGGTGCAACGAGCCTCATGTTCGAAGGCATCCCGACCTACCCTGACCCGGGACGGTACTGGGACATCTGCGACAAGCACCAGGCAAACATTATTTATACTGCACCGACCGTCATACGGGCGCTGATGAGAGAAGGCGAAGGATGGGTAAACAAATACGACCTTTCAAGCCTGAGGCTTCTCGGCAGTGTGGGCGAGCCGATTAACCCAGAGGCTTGGATGTGGTATCACAAGAATGTTGGCAAAGGCAAACTGCCTATTGTCGATACATGGTGGCAGACCGAGACAGGCGGGATACTCATAACCCCGCTGCCCGGGGCTATGACCCTGAAGCCGGGATCAGCAAACAAGCCGTTCCCCGGGGTTGTCCCAAAAATCCTCAAGGAAGACGGATCTCCGGCAGGGGTAAATGAAGGCGGCTACCTCATCATCGAAAAGCCCTGGCCAGGGATGATACGCGGCACCTACGGCGACACCGAACACAAACGCGTCAAAGAAGTATATTTCTCACGGTTTCCCGGCAACTATCTCTCCGGTGACGGAGCCCGGATTGACGAAGACGGCGACTACTGGCTCATGGGAAGGATCGACGACGTCATCAACATTTCTGGCCACAGGCTCGGCACAGCCGAAGTTGAGTCAGCGCTGGTCAGCCACGAAGCAGTCGCTGAAGCAGCCGTCGTCGGGTTCCCGCATGAAATCAAGGGCGAAGGCATCTATGTATATGTAACATTGAAAGAGGGCCAGACACCCTCAGATGAACTGAAAAAGATCCTTGTGGGACATGTCAGGACCGTAATCGGACCTATCGCAACACCTGACAAAATGCAGTTTGCGCCGGGACTGCCCAAAACCCGGAGCGGCAAGATCATGAGAAGGATCCTGAGAAAGATAGCTTGGGGGCAGGTCGAGGAGCTTGGCGATACGTCAACACTTGCAGATCCATCCGTTGTAGACAATCTCGTCAAAGAGAGACTATAAAAGAATAACGGTAACGGATGGCGCTTAACAAGGCGGGGCCATGGGAAACCTGTCCCCGCCGGTTTTTTTCACTATAACGCACAAGAGGTACAAATGGACAAATTCCTTCTGAAAAAAGATGAAGCGGTGCTGGTCATCGTTGATATACAGGAGCGTCTTGCAGCGGTCATGTCTGAACGGCAGAAGGTCATTGACAACTGCCTGCATCTGATCGAAAGCGCAAAACTGCTCAATATCCCGATCATGCTGAATGAGCAGTATCCCAAAGGACTCGGTCCCACCGTGCCTGAACTGAAGGAAGCGCTCAGGGACTATCCGCCTTTGGAAAAAATCACCTTCAGCTGCTGCGGTCAGGGTGAGTTTCTTAATAACATTTCCTCATTGAACAGAAAAAAGGTGATCCTTTGCGGTATGGAGACGCATGTCTGTGTCCTGCAGACCTGCATCGATCTTTTGAGAGCGGGTTTCACAGTCCATACGGTCAGTGATGCCATCTGCTCCAGGACAGGAGACACCTTTGAAACAGCTATCGAATATATGCGCGATGCCGGCTCAGTGATCACCTGCACGGAGACCGTGCTCTTCCAGCTGCTTGAAAAGGCAGGTACAGAAGAGTTTAAAATACTGTCAAAGAGAATAAAATAGCCGCAGGGTATAATAAAACTTAATACGTAAATCCAAAATAAGGAAGTGATTTAGAAATGATTAGCAGTTACATAAAAAAATTTTTCCCCAGCAAAGACCCTGTCTGGAAAAAAAGGCTCGGAGAATTAAAGGAGATGCAGCAGGACCAGGTGCAGAAAAACCTTGCGTTTATTTTATATGATGAATGCCTGAGGGCTGCTGCAAAATTTGTGAAGGGAGAAATAAAACGCGAGGACTCTCCCTTCAAGGGGATGACCGAATACAACTTATTTCATGAAGTCATGATCATAAATTTCTGGATCATCGACAAGGTTTTCAGCGGCAAAAAAAGAGAACTGCTTATGAACCAGATTTTTCACTCCTACAACAATTCTTATTTCCCGTCATACGGCCGCGCTCAAGCAATTGATTTCAACTCCCTGTCAGCAATATTCAAGCAGTATCATTCCTCCTGGGACGAGTTGAGCGGTCACCAGGATATGTTCGCCATGAAGGTTGGGGAAAGAATCTGTCAAAGTGAACACATGGAGGGCCCGTCGCAGGCGCTCTGCTTCTGGATTATTTCCTATACTGATGATACGCTAAAAACATTTGAAAAAATAAAAGAAGTATGCGGAGAAATGGATATTACGGTTTAGGCACAACAGCATGAGGCTTGCGGCATAAAAAAGGCAGATATTTCTATCTGCCTTTTTATTTATTCGTCTGCTGAAGTTTTGAGAAGCTACATTTCGCTCAAAGTTACAGCACCGGTAGGACATACGCTTACGCATGTCTCGCAACCTTCACAGAGATCAGCCTGCTCAGGGAATGCCTTGCCGTCCTTCATGACAAAAACCGTGACAGGACAGTTGTTGACGCATTCTTCGCATCCCTCGCATTTTTCAGCATCTACGGTTACCAACCACATACTTCTTCCTCCTTAATTTTTTAAGTCGCGTATGCAAATCCCAGGCAACAAGGTATGGATGCTACCCGCTGCCCGTTTTTCTGCCTATACGCAGCCAGTCGGCTTCGGCAGCCCTGCATACTTGCATGCCTGCTTCGCCGGTCCGCCCGGATACAGCTCATACAGATACTTCGTGTTGCCCTTCTCAGGCC
>JBBIUL010000080.1:0-8729 GCA_037440265.1 Nitrospira sp.
TCGTCGGCAACAACCAACGGGAGATTGAAGAATATCTGTTCGCACTCGGGCAGAGAAACACGGTGCTTATGCCAAATCTTGTCTGCATTATGACTGTCCCATGTAAATCCGGTGCATTTTGAAAGAACATTAAGGGATGTCATAACAATAGTATATGATTATCATATACATTCGTCAAGCTGCAAGAGATACATTGTTGGGAGGGTTTAAGGGGTCCGATATTTTGACCCTGAGAATAATTTACAATATTTTCAATTTAATTTACAGAGCGAATTTTGAGGTGGCAAATCGGTTTCTGAAAAGGGTGCCTCGATACATTAAAAAGTAAAACTGTCCGGGGTTTCAGTCCCTCTGAATAAGACTGATCGACAGCTTTGTCAGCTATGCGATGCTTCGGCATGCAGCTTCAAACCAAGTGCTTCAATGACCTTGAGAATGGTATCGAACCCGGGATTGCGTTCTCCTGAAAGTGCTTTGTAAAGGCTTTCACGTGATAGTCCAGCGTCCCGGGCAACCTGTGTCATGCCTTTGGCACGGGCTATATCACCCAGGGCCTTTGCAATGAATGCAGCATCGCCATTGGCTTCTTCAAAGCAAGCTTCAAGATACGCAGCCATTTCCTCCGGCGTACGGAGGTGCTCAGCAACATCATATCGTGTTGTTTTGGTTTTGCTGGTTTTTCTCATATTTCCTCCTATAAGTTGCGTGCCAGGCGCAATGCTGTCCTGATGTCAGCCGCCTGGGTGCGCTTATCGCCGCCGGCAAGCAGGATTATTACTGTGCGTCCTCGCATTGTGTAATACACCCGGTAACCGGGTCCGCAGTCGATCCGCAATTCTGAGACGCCTTCACCAATTGGCCTGACATCTCCCGGATTCCCAGCGGCTAAACGTTCGACGCGAGCTAATACACGTGCACGTGCCTGGATGTCGCGCAGGCCATCAAGCCATTTGGCATACGCATCAGTTTTGCGAATTTCGTGCACAGCTATATTGTAGCCTAAAGGCTACAGGCAGTCAACAGTTTATGATGGCAGAGAAATTAAGGTTTGAAAAAACAGGCTGAGAGACAAAACCATCGAAATGAAAGGTGAGTAAGCGAAAACGCTGTATTCTTTCAACCTCAGTCTTAGCAGTTTGTTCGGATCAGGCTTCTGACAGGCTCTTTGACACGTGTTTTCTGAGGACATCTGCTGCCTCATCAACACCGATTTTGACAGACTCTTTTGTGCGCCTGTCTTTTATTTCGATAAGCCCCTGCTTCAGGTTCTTCTCGCCGATAATCGCCTGAAGGGGAATGCCGATGAGGTCAGCGTCCTTGAACTTTACCCCGGCCCGTTCATTGCGGTCGTCCATGAGCACATCGATCCCCTGTGCCTTCAGCTTGTTATAGATGTCAGTGGCTGCTTTGACCGTATCAGGGTCGTTCATGTTCAGCGGCAGTATCTCGATGTCAAACGGTGCTATGCTCTTTGGCCAGATAATGCCGTCCTTGTCATGGTTCTGCTCGATTGCAGCAGCCGCAATCCTTGCCGGGCCAATGCCGTAGCTCCCCATGACAACAGGCTTTTCATTGCCGTCTTCGTCAAGAAAATATGCCTTTAAAGGCTCGGAATATTTTGTGCCGAGCTTGAAGATGTTGCCGATCTCGATAACGCGCTCAACCTTCAGTTCGCTTTTGCACGAACTGCAGAGGTCCCCGGTCTTTGCGGTATGGATATCATGCCATTCAGCATTGAAATCCCTTCCTGCCTTTATCCCCCTGAGATGATAATGCTGTTTGTTTGCCCCGCTTACGTAGGCGCCTTCCTGCAGGCAGGCGTCTGCAACGATCCTTATCTTCTGGCCGACCGGGCCGATGAACCCTGCCTCGACTCCGAGGATCTCTTTCACCTCGGTCTTCTGTGCAGGCCGGTGGTTCCCGATTATCCTGTTCAACTTTTTCTCATGGAGGTCCTGATCTCCCCTTACCAGTGCCAGCACCGGGGTGCTGCCGCATATGAGCAGTATGCTCTTTATGAAATACGCAGGAGAGAGTTTCAGGAAATTCGAGACCTCGGCAACTGTCCGTTTGTCAGGAGTGTGGACTTCTTCAAGAGGCCAGTCCTGCTCTGCAACCGGGGAAGGGGAGGAGAGCGCAAGTTCAACATTTGCTGCATATCCGCAGTTTCCGCACAGTGCCACCTCATCCTCGCCTGCAGCGCTCGGCGCCATGTATTCATGGGAGACCGCTCCACCCATCATGCCGGGGTCTGACTGGACCTGCATGAATTTCAGCCCGCACCGGCTGAATATCCTGTGGTAGGCCTCTGCATGGATCTGGTAGCTTTTGTCCAGCGCCTCTTCAGAGATGTCAAAACTGTAGCTGTCCTTCATGATGAATTCTCTTGTCCGCAGGATGCCGCTCTTGGGGCGGGCCTCATCGCGCATCTTTGTCTGCATCTGATACCAGATCTGCGGCAGGTCGCGGTATGACCGTATCTCCCTTGAGGCAAGCCATGTCATGATCTCCTCATGGGTCATGCCAAGGCACATGTCCCTGCCGGTCCTGTCCTTCAGCCTGAACATTTCGTCGCCGATTGCATTCCACCTTCCGGTCTGCTGCCATATCTCGGCAGGGTGGAGGACCGGAAGCGATATCTCCTGGCAGCCTGCAGCATCCATCTCCTCTTTCAGGATCGCATTTATTTTATTGAGCACCTTCCATCCGAGGGGAAGGTACATATATAAGCCCGCGGCAAGCTGCCTGACATAGCCAGCGCGCACCATGAGTATATGGCTGATTGCCTCTGCATCAGCAGGCGCTTCTCTCAGCGTGGGAATGAACAGTCTTGAAAACAGCATGGCGACCTCCGAAGAAAAAGTAATTTAGAGTAATGAATAAAACGTCTTTAGTCAAGGACATCGTTGGCTTTGAAAAAAAGAGACTGAAATGTTACATTAGCTTAAATCATACCAGTGAGGAGTACAGATGCAGAGAGTACCGCTTACCCCCGAGGGGTTCCAGAAATTGCAGGAAGAACTGGAAAGGCTTGTCAAGGTTGAGAGGCCCAATAACATACAGGCAATTGCTGAAGCCCGTGCGCACGGCGATTTGTCGGAGAACGCAGAATACCATGCAGCAAAGGAAAGACAGTCTTTTATAGAGGGCCGGATACAGGATCTCAAATCAAAGATAGCCCTTGCCCAGGTGATTGACCCGTCAAAGATAAAACAGGACAAGGTTGCATTCGGTGCAAAGGTCAAGGTGCTCGATGTTGAGGCTGATGAAGAGTATATATTCTGCCTGGTCGGCCCTGAAGAGGCTGATGTGAAATGCGGAAAGATATCGATCAGTTCGCCGGTGGGAAGGACGCTGATAGGAAAAGAGGTTGGAGACACTGCTACGATCAAGGCGCCGGCAAGGACCATCGAATATGAGATTTTAGAGATCAGCTTTGAGTAGATATTACACTGCTATAGTTACCGGCAACGTTCCAGTAAATAAAAACCACTATCTGCTTTCTCTAAGAACCCCTCCTGAAACGGTCAAACCGCTCCCCGGACAGTTCTTTATGCTCGAGGCCGGGAAAGGACATGACCCGCTCCTGAAAAGGGCCTTCAGCCTCTTCAGGATAACCGCAGACGGTTTCCAGGTTTTATACCGGATACGAGGCAAGGGGACCGCTGCCATTAAAGGCCTTAAGCCAGGCGACCAGTTGGATGTCCTCGGCCCGCTCGGGAACCATTATCCTGCACCTCAAACAGGCAGGATTCCTGTAGTAATCGCCGGCGGGATCGGCATCGCATCGGTCTTTTCTCTCATAGAAAAACTGGCTAAAAAGGCATATGTATTCTACGGGGCAAGGACAAAAGACGAACTCCTTATGCTCAATGAATTAGGGACACTGAGCAGGGAACTGCATATATCGACCGACGACGGCTCTGCCGGGAGCAGGGGTACTATCGTTAAGGCATTGGAAGATTTCTTTGCGGGGAACGCAGAGTTGAGCGCTAAAGGGGTACTATACTCGTGCGGTCCGATGCCGATGCTGAGGGGGGTCGCCGGCGTTGCCTCTGAAAAAAGTCTGAAGGCTTATGTTTCTCTTGAAGAGCATATGGCCTGCGGCATCGGCGCCTGTCTCGGTTGTGCAGTCGGCGTTAAGGAAGGAAGACCCGGTGCCGGGAAAAAAGGGATGAAAACAGTCTATAAAAAGGTATGCAAGGACGGCCCGGTCTTTGCGTCAGAGGACATTGTATGGTAACTGCTTTACCCTTATTTTCAGGTATGAGATTGTTCCTGAGCGGCTTTTTTTGCCGATATTCCCAAAATAATTATTGTGAAATAATAAAGAGGCAAAAACCTCGGAGCGTAGCGAGAATGAGAGAGAGAATGATCTCTTATCGCTCCAAATAAATTTTATGGACTTAAGTGTAAACATAGGCACATTGAAGCTCAAAAATCCTGTTATGACAGCCTCCGGAACCTTCGGCTATGGCGAGGAGTATTCAGAATTCGTTGACCTCAACAGACTTGGCGCTGTGGTGGTGAAGGGCATTTCACTGAAGCCGATGCAGGGCAATCCCCCGCCGAGGATATGCGAGACCTCATGCGGCATGCTGAATGCAATCGGGCTCCAGAATGTCGGACTCGCTTATTTCCTCAAACATAAACTGCCTTTTATGAGGCGGTATGACACAAAATTGGTCGTTAATGTGCTGGGGAATTCAATCGGTGAATACGCTAAAATATCAGAGGCCCTGGATGATGCAGGGGTGGATGCCATTGAACTGAATGTGTCCTGCCCGAATGTCAAAAAAGGCGGCATCCTGTTCGGCACTGACGTGAAGATGCTCGCCAGGCTCATAACAAAGGTAAGGGCTGGGGTGAAACAGGCTGTCCTTATTACAAAACTCTCCCCGAACGTCTCCGACATAAAGAAATTTGCTAAGACCGCTGAGGACTGCGGCTCGGATGCGATATCGCTCATCAACTCCATCCCCGGCATGGCAATCGATATTCAGACCAAAAGGCCGAAGCTGAAAAATGTCATCGGCGGGCTCTCCGGTCCTGCCATAAAGCCTATAGCTGTCCGGATGGTCTACGAGGCAGGCAAGGCAGTCAAGATACCTATCATCGGCATGGGCGGCATAATGAATGCTGAAGATGCACTCGAGTTTCTTATTGCCGGTGCAACAGCGGTTGCAGTCGGGACCGCAAATTTCATTAAGCCGGCAGTGACCATTGAAATTATTGACGGGTTGAAGGACTATGTGGAAAAACAGGGGATTGAGAAGATCAGTTCTATTACCGGGTCCATCAATGCCGGATAGCCCGATTATAACGCTCACGACAGATTTCGGATACAAAGACCCCTTTGCGGGCGTAATGAAGGGCGTTATCCTGAATATAAACCCCCAGGCAGAAATCGTTGATCTCACGCACGGCATCAGGCGGCACGACATAAAAGAGGCGTCTTTCATTGCCGGCATGAACTACAGCTATTTTCCGAAAAGCACCATACATGTTGTGGTGGTTGACCCGGGAGTTGGTTCAGCAAGAAGGCCGCTGATCGTCTGTGCAGACGACCATTACTTTATCGGGCCTGACAACGGCGTTTTCTCGCAGGTGTATGCCGGGAATGAGGGGAAACTGCAGGTGGTCCATATTACCTCGGATCAGTATTTCCTCAATGCCGAGAGTCCCACCTTCCAGGGAAGGGATGTCTTTGCGCCGGTGGCCGGATGGCTTTCAAAGGATCCGGACATTGAACGGTTCGGCAAAACGATTACCGACTATCGAGCGATACCCCTGCCTTCTCCTGCCATGCCCGGGGAACGTTCACTGAAGGGTGAGGTTATTTTAATCGATGTCTTCGGCAATGCGATAACCAATATCAGGAGCGCTGATGCTGCAAGAATCTGCGGTCATGCAAAGGCGCGCAGCTTCAGGGTCTATTTCCACGGCAGCGAAGTGCCTTTTATGAAATTTTATGCACAGGCAGAAGATCAAAAGCTCTGTGCGCTCTTCAACAGCTCGGATTATCTCGAAATGTTTGTTAATGAGGGCAATGCCTCGTCGCAATACAGCATTTCGGTCGGAGACGTTGTAGAAGTAGTTCCTGAATAAAAGCCTTCCTTATTTCCTGGCGAACAGCACAACCTGAAAAAAACGTTCCGGAGCAGGCCAATAAATACTTGACAGAAATACTAAACTATTTTAATTTAAACTATGCTCAGGTTATCCACAAAAGGACAGTATGGCGTCCGTGCCATGTTCGAAATAGCTCGCGGCTGTACACGCGGGCCGATTACCATCAAGGAGATATCTGAGAAACAGGATGTATCGATTTCATATCTGGAGCAGATACTGAATACCCTGCGCAAGGCAGAAATTATCAGGAGCGTGAAGGGGCCGGGAGGCGGCTACATGCTGAACCGCGAACCCTCAGAGATCAGTATCGGCGAGATATTGAGGGTGCTCGAAGGACCTGTTGCAATCACCTCCTGTCTGGACCCCCGGGAAGGGTGCGTCAGGGTTGAAGGGTGTGTGACCCATCTCCTCTGGAAATCCCTCGGAGAGAAGATAGAGGCGTTCCTTGACACCATGACGCTCGAAGACCTGCTGAACGGTCCGGCTCCCGGCGGAGATAAAAAGATGATTAAGATCAGAAAATATGCCCATAAACCTGAAAGGACGTGTTAGCGGACCGGCCACAGCATGAAATTTGTCGAGAACGTAAAGGCGGACGTCACCACTGATATCGTGTACATGATGTGCCCGATGCATCTCCTGAAACTCGAGGAGCAGATGAAGGAGCTCGATACCGGGCAGATACTGGAAATCATGACTGACTACGACGGGGCC
The DNA here is from genome assembly GCA_037440265.1 of Nitrospira sp. Classification (GTDB taxonomy): domain Bacteria; phylum Nitrospirota; class Thermodesulfovibrionia; order Thermodesulfovibrionales; family UBA6898; genus JBBIUL01. The sequence goes on from JBBIUL010000080.1 coordinate 6,847, forward strand.
CTTGAGGACATCCCGGCATGGTGCGAGAAGACCGGCAATGAGTTTCTCGGCATGGAGGACTCAGGGGATTTTTTCAAATTCTATATCAAAAAGACGGCGAGGTAACTATGAGAAAATGCTATTTTGACCATGTTGCAACAAACCCTCTCCACCCGGCTGTGCTTGAGGCGATGATGCCTTTTTTCGATAAGGAGTTCGGCAACCCGCTGAGTGTCTATGAATACGGGAGCAGCGCAAAAAAGGCGATTGAAGACGCCCGGGCAAAGGTCGCCGGACTGATCCAGGCAAAGCCGCAGGAAATTGTCTTTACTGCAAGCGGTGCAGAGGCGAACAACTTTGCCCTGCGGGGGATTGCCCTTGCAAAACAGAATGAAGGGAAGCACATACTGGTTTCAAGGATGGAGCACCATTCGATCCTGAATTCTGCACGGTTCCTCGAGAAAAGCGGTTTTGCAGTAACATACCTGCCTGTTGACAAAAAGGGTTTTGTCGACCCTGACACGGTGAGAAAGGCAATTACCAAGGAAACCATTCTGATATCGGTAATCCATGCGAGCAGCGAGGTGGGGACGATCGAGCCGATTAAAGAAATTGTAAAGGTTGCAAAGGAGAAAAAGATCATCGTCCATACTGATGCCGTGGCAACGACAGGCAACATCCCGATTGATGTCAAAGACCTCGGCGTTGACCTGCTGAGCATGGCAGCGCACCAGTTCTACGGCCCCAAGGGAGCCGGAGGCCTCTATGTCAGGCAGGGGCTGAGGATTGTGCCGCTTATCTACGGCGGCATCCAGGAGTCCGGCAGGAGGGCAGGGACAGAGAATGTCCCTGCGATTGTCGGCATGGGCAAGGCAGCAGAACTCGCCGGTGCGGAAATGCAGGCAAGGGCAGAGTATCTGCAGCAGAAGAGAGACCGGATCATCGATGCCATGGCAAAGCTTGAAAACGTGTATCTCACCGGCGACCGTGAAAAAAGGCTTCCCGGGCATGCAAGCTTCTGCGCTGAGTTTATAGAGGGAGAGGCAATGCTCCTGCTCCTTGCTGCAAAAGGGATCTTTGCGGCAAGCGGGTCTGCCTGTTCGTCAAAGGCGCTGAAGTCGTCGCCTGTGCTGCTTTCCATGGGAATACCGTCGGGTCTTGCACAGGGCTCGATCGTTTTTTCGCTCGGGACAGGAAATACGGATGAAGACATTGAATATCTGCTGAATGAATTCCCTGCAGTCATTACAAGACTCAGGGAGATATCCCCCTATGCCAAAGGGTGGGGTGACAAGGAGGAAGGTGGAGAATGTACAGTGACAAAGTAATGGACCATTTCATGAATCCAAGGAATGTCGGCGACATGGAGGATGCCGACGGCGTTGGGACAGAAGGCAACCCGACCTGCGGTGATGCCATGAAGATCTCTATAAAAGTGAAGGACGACAAAATCGTCGACGCAAAGTTCAAGACCTTCGGATGCGGCGCTGCCATTGCTGTCAGCAGCATGGTCACCGAAATGGTCAAGGGCAAAACCATTGATGAAGCACTTGCAATATCGAAGGAAGCGGTGGCAGACGCGCTCGACGGGCTCCCCGCGCAGAAGATGCACTGCTCAAACCTGGGTGCCGATGCCCTGAGAAAGGCGATCGAGGATTACAGGAGCAGGAAAAAACAATAGCATCCGTCAGCAACAGCAAGCGGGAGGAGATTTCCTGAAACGCTGATTATTATTGCAATAATCAGCGTTTCGTTTTCTTTACAAAGAATAAATATAGCTGGTAATATATTCTGTTTCAGGAGAGGTGGCCGAGTAGGTCGAAGGCAGCCGCCTGCTAAGCGGTTGTGGGGGTAATACCTCACCCAGGGTTCGAATCCCTGCCTCTCCGCCATGTACCTGACTT
>JBBIUL010000081.1:0-8656 GCA_037440265.1 Nitrospira sp.
ACTACCGGCAAAGATACCTATTCCGATATTTCGGAACCGGGATTACAGCGGCGGGACCGCTCCTGAATCTCACAGGATTCCCTATCAAGCCTTCCGGCACCTGAAACTACTGATAGTCTTGCAGAAAACAGCGAAAAAAGCAAGGCAGGAGGCAATCCAAAAATCTTTTGTGCCGGCAGCCATGCTTAATACTGAATTAATGTTGGTAATTGACCATTATTCTGATATAATGTGTTCATTAACAACGCTTTATGTTATGGAGGCGGTCATGAAAAAAGCGGTTTTACTCTTCTTAATGCTTTTCTCTTTCATTATGCTCTCAGCTGCTCTGCACGCCGACGCAGATGATCAGTATGCCCAGGCCATCAAATATTACAACAGCGGCAAATACAAGGATGCGGTAAAACTCCTGAAGGAATATGTCAAGAACACTCCTGATGCCGGGGCATATTACCGGATAGGATACGCCCTGTATGAGCTTGGACATTTTGCCGAGTCAAGGGAATACTTCAGGGAGGCATTTCTTATTGATCCGAACTATTCCTACGAGACGGACCTCCGGCAGACAAATAAAACAAAGCCGTAATGACCGGGCGTATCATTTAATAATCCTCCGCTGCATGAGCCTGAACGGATAGGGCGCAAGCAGGAAAGCAGCCGCGCATATCCAGGCTATGTCCCATCGCACCATGAAGAGTTCTCCCTGCGACAATGACCTGCAGATGTTCACCAGATGATAGAGCGGCGTGAAAAATGCTATTTTTGTGACAACATCCGGAAGCGTATCAACCGGGAAAAATATGCCTGAGAAGAGGAACATCGGGGTCATCAGGAGCGTATAGAAATAATTAAAGGAATCGATGCCCGGCACAATTGCGGTAAATATCATTGCAATTTCTGCAAAGATCAGACCGGTCAGAAACAGGAGCGGCACCACAAGCAGTATCATCGGCGACTTGACCAGACCAAAGAGCGAGATGACCGCAATGATGATCGCTCCGTAAAACATGCTCTTTGCAGCCCCCCACATGAGTTCCCCTGCCACCAGGTCGTCAATATTTACCGGCGTTGCCAGTATCGCATCGAATGTCTTCTGATAGGTCATTCTGACGTAAGTGCCATACGTGCATTCATACGTTGCAGCAAACATTGAAGACGATGCAATGATCCCCGGCGCTATAAAATTTATGTAGGGCATCCCGTTTATCTCCTTTACAAACGCTCCGAGACCAAGTCCTAATGCAGCAAGATAGAGTACCGGCTCAAAAAAATTTAACGCAATGCTCGACTTGTAGAGCTTTGTATAGACGGTAAAGTGCCGCTGCCAGACCCTGAATGCCCTCTTAACCCTCAAGCTTCCTCCCGGTCAGTTTCAGATATACTTCCTCAAGATTTCCACCGTGGACAGCCATGAGTGCCGAAGGTGTATCGATGCTCGTTATTCTCCCTGCATCCATAATGGCGACCCTGTCACAGAGCCTCTCAGCCTCTTCCATGTAGTGGGTCGTCAGTATCAGGGTCGTCCCTTTTGACTTGAGGAATTTGAGCTTCTCCCAGACCGAGCGCCTGCTGTGGGGGTCAAGTCCGGTGGTAGGTTCATCGAGTATCAGGAGTTCAGGATTGTTGATTAAAGACCTCGCAAGGATAAGCCTTCTTTTCATGCCGCCCGAAAGGCTCCTGATATTCACATCTGATTTTTCCCGCAGCTCAACGAAATCAAGCAGTTCCCGTGCACGCAGCAGGGCATCCCTGCGCGGAATATCGAAATACCGCGCATAGACGATCAGGTTTTCGAAAACCGAAAGGTCAGGGTCAAGGTTGTCTTCCTGCGGCATAACGCCAATCCTTGATTTGATACTGCTCTGACTTTCTCCCACGTCCATGTTGAAAACTCGTACCGTTCCCGAAGTTGGGGGCATAAAACAATAGATAATGCCCATTGCCGTAGTCTTGCCGGCCCCGTTCGGTCCGAGGAACCCGAAACACTCTCCGGACAATATCGTGAAATCGACCCCGTCAAGGGCGCGAAGCCGGCCGTAATCCTTTACCAGCCCTTCTGCTTTCACAATCTCCACATCCTGATTATACCATCTCACCACAGCAGCCTTTTTCCGGTTTCTTACCGGCCGTATCTTGTTGTCCGGAGTTTCGGTTGCTATAATGTTTGATATCAGCATGTTAAACAGACCTGTTTTTTACAGAACACCGGCATCAAGAAACCGGGAAGGGCTGCCTCACGCAAATGGCTAAACAGGACCCGAAAGATAAGAACCTTCCGATCGACGCGAAGCTCCTTTCTGATGCCATCATTGAACTGAATATCTCTCGGAGGAGTGTCGGACTCTATCCCGCAGACCATCCGATTGTCGGGGAATCCATAGAAAGGGCATTTTCGTTTCTCCAAAAACTTTTCGAGCTGAGACCGGAAATAACGCTCGGGATTGCAAAAAACACACTGCTCGTGGACGAGTATCAGCTCGACAGGAGAAACCCCGTGTTTAAGGAGTTTTCTCTCTGTCTCCATACAAAAGGGCTCGCCGCAGTGAAATTCCGGAAGGGGATGGTGCAAGACGAACTCCTTGCCTTTCATTCTCTCATCACCCATGACAACGGTCCTGCAGGCAAAGACCTCGCAGAGGCAGCCCGTTCCGGGAACATGCCGCATATTGAGATAGCACCCATAGATTTTTCCCGGTTCGGATTTGTCGAGTCAGGCCAGAGGGATGAGGGAGAAACCGGCAAGCTCTGGCATGAGTATATACACCGGATCCTTGACGGGACCCTTTCCGAAAATGCTGAGGAGAGGATCCTCGATATACCTCCTTCAGAACTCTCTTCGGCAGTAAACAGTTCTGTCAATGAGGAAACCGATACAGGGACTTACGACAGGGTCATCACTGCCTACCTGCAGCGGCAGAACCAGCCGAGACTGAACAGCGAGTCCTTTACGAAGTTTTTCTCTTTTGTTGAAAACCTCAAGCCGGAGATCAAGAAACAGTTCCTTTCAAGGACTACACAGCACTTCACCGGAAACTTCAGGGACATTGAGGCAGCTATTGCTGATATGACTCCCGAGGCGTTTGAGCAGACTGCTGAGGCGCTTGCAGCACAATCTTCGCTTGTTCCCGAGAATCTCCAGAATCTTATGGCAAAATTTTCCGCTATCAGGATGGACATCAACTTCAGGGAAGGATTCCTTCAGACAGGAAATGCTCAGGTCCATGACATTGAGCTCGGAGAAGATATCAGGAAGATTTTTGAACAGGACAACTTTGACAGTTTTGTAACAGACGACTATCGCAAAGAATTGAACATGATGCTTGAAGCCCCTTCTGCCGTCACTGTTGCAACGGACCTGACCCGGGACTGCTGCGCATACGAGACAATCGACAAGGCCCTGCTCTCTGTTATCTTTGAAGTCCTTGAAGAGGATTTCATCACAGACGAAGAGTACCTGCAGATCCTTACAAAGCTCTCGGAATATGCAGACTCATTCCTGCAAACAGGAAGATTCGAGGAAGTGCTCGAGATCTACAACACCTTGAGTTCTCAAGCCTTTAGCGGAAAGTTCAGGGACAATGCCTCCAGCATGGTCAATTATTTTTTCAGGTCTGATGATCTTTTATCGAGGACGGTCTCATCCATCAGACTGTGGGGGAGAAAAGACCGGGAAGGGGCCATCAGACTTGCCAAGGCGCTCAGGCACTATATCGCCCCCCCCCTGCTTGACCTGATTGCAGATGAGAATGATGCCGGCATGAGGAAATTTCTTCTCTCAGTACTCGGTGCGCTCGGCCCCGACGTGATCCCTTACGCAGTCAAAAACCTGAATGACAAACGCTGGTATGTCGTCAGGAACATGCTCTATCTGCTGAGGAAGTGCCATGCGGTGAGACAGGCTGCACATGTAAAAAAATTCATCAAACACAGCAATATAACCATAAGGGCAGAGGCCCTTTCGACACTCCTCTCTTTCAAGACCCCTGATGCCATACCGTATCTAAAGCTCTATCTTGCCGCTGAAGATGCAGGGATGCTGAAGGAAGCTGCCCGTCTGGCAGCGAAGTATCGGGTAGTTGAGGCAGTCCCGCACCTGATCAGCATACTCGAAAAAAAAGACCTCATCGGAAATATATCACCGCTCAAGATGGATGTTATCAGGACGCTGGGGGAAATCGGGGATGCACAGGCGGTCCCCTTCCTGCTGAAACTCTTTAACTCAAAAACGCTGCTGTACCGGAGTTACCTTGAACAGCTGAAGATCGAGATATTCCGGAACATCGGGAACTACCCCCCTGATGCCCTTTCGTCACTCATTACTGCCGGTCTTTCCTCATCAAACGAAGAAATAAGAAAACTATGCGAGCATTATCTCACAGGGCGCCAAAAGACAAGTTCAGGAGGAGCTGGCCATAAATAAGGGGATTGCCGATTTTATAATATATCTCATGACTGCGGTGTCCAACTGTCTGCTCTATTCGGAGAACCACCCCGCAGTAACAGATCTTTCCTCGAAGGCTGTATCAGCACTGGGGCCATACTACTCAGACGACAAGATATCCTTCACCATACTTGGGGGCAGCCTTATTGTAAATGATGTCCCGGTTGAAGACGCAAGTGCCCATATGCTCAAATTCATCAAACATATGAGGAGAAAAGGGACTGAGAGGATCATCATCAGAAAAGGCCTTTCTCCGGGAGAGTTGCGATTGTTCATTACTGCTTTTGCATCTTCGGAAAAATTGCCGTCCTCTGAACACATTTCAACCGGCATCGTGCAGGTGCTTGCCGGGTCCGGGTCGGAAGATATCGCTTCAGTTACGGCAAAGAACGTCGCCCGGGTCAGGGACATCTACCACAGCCTCTCTCAGTACAAAACCCTTGACATGGTCGGTCTCGAAGATGTGGTAATCAACTTCATTTCAATCGTAAAAAGAGAATCCGACATCCTCCGCATCATCAGCCCGGTAAAATCCTACAGCGAATACACCTATACCCATGCCTCCAACGTTGCCATAATCTCAATCTTCCAGGCAGAAGCCCTTGGCCTCAGCGGCAATATCCTGCATGATATCGGTCTGGCAGGCCTGTTTCATGATATAGGCAAAATGTTCATATCAAAGGAAGTGCTTGAGAAAAAAGGGAGCCTGGATGAAAAAGAATGGGCAGAGATGAAGACCCATCCGGTGCGGAGCGCACTGTATCTCTCGAAACTTCCTGATGCTCCCAGGCTCGCTGTCATCGCCTCGTATGAACACCACATGAAATTCGACGGCACCGGCTATCCTGAGCCCAGAAAGCGCGGGAAAAAACAGCACCTGATCAGTCAGATCATTGCTGTCGCCGACTTCTTCGATGCAATGCGTACCGAAAGGCCCTACCGGAGATCCGTGGACACCTCGATCATTTTAGGCCTGCTGAAAAAGGGAGCAGGGTCTGACTTCAACCCCCTGCTCGCAGACAATTTCTGTCTTGCTGTTGAGGAAAACCGCCGGCAGGCATCATAACTATCATTTCAGTTCTTCTGCAGCCCTTCTTTAGCTATGCGAAAAAAACATTATGGGGATTGACATCTATAAGTCTATTCAATATATTACACAGAGAAATATGTAACAGAGTTTGCATATTATATGGCATTACGGAGGGTCGTATGATTGTATGCAGGAATATCTTATGTGTAATCGCCTTCCTTTTGGTTGCACTCTACGGCTGCGAATCGCTCAAATCTTCAAAGCCGATAGTCCCCATTAAAGAGTATGAACGGATGCTGGTCGGGAGGCTTGATGCCAACTACATTGGGACTGACAACTGCCTTTCTGCCTGTCATGCCCATGACAAAAAAAAGCGCGACTTTGATGCAAGCACTATGGGCGCCCAGCTTTCAACGAAATCGGGCATGCCGCTTGTCGACTGCGAATCATGTCATGGCCCTGGAAGCCTTGCTGTTGAGGGGATAACCCGCGAAAAAGTCGAGGCTGACCGAAAGGCCGGGACGCAGACCGCCTGCAACTACAAGACCCTGATCGATTTAAGGAGTCTCCCTGCACAGGCAAAATCCCTTGTCTGCCTGAAGTGCCACACTGCAAATGCTTCCTTCAATCTGCACAACTGGAACGCAAGTCCGCACTCGATAAGTGATGTATCCTGCTTTGACTGCCATAACGTTCACATGGGCCCTGATCTTACCATCAGACTCGAGGAGATGGAGAACATGTGTGAAAAGTGCCACCAGGAGGTAAAGGCCGAATTTTCCCTGCCGAGCCGTCATCCGATAAGAGAGAAAAAAATCTTCTGTACAGGATGCCATGAGCCGCACGGTTCAGCTGCGAACTATATGCTGAAAGAATCAACCATAAAAGACACCTGTACAACCTGTCATGCAGAAAAGGCAGGCCCCTTTATTTACGAGCACGCTGAAAATATGGAAGACTGCATGTCATGCCACTCCCCTCACGGTTCTGTCAACAACAACCTGCTTAACATCAGGATGCCATTTCTCTGCCTGCAGTGCCATTCAGGACACAGGACAGGCTCCGCTGCCAGCCAGTTGGAAGGAAAGGGAGCAAATTATACAAGGTGCACAGACTGCCATTCACAAATCCACGGAACGGACATTCCCTCGGCCAGCGGCAAGGGAATGTTTACGCACTAGGGGAGGGTGAGATGAAGAATACGTTATTAATGCTGCTTGCAGTCTTTATGGTCTCCGCTTATGCAGTTTCTTCCCACGCAGGAGAATCAGCAGCAGACGCCGGCGAAGAATCCGATATAGCAGAATATACATTCCCGGTTATCGAGCCGGAGTTTTTTCTCTTCGGCGGCTACAGGATGACCGGCCTAAGCGGGTCTGAGCGCGCTGCAGAATATGAATACGTTACGGATTCCATCATGATCGGCGGCGAGTTGCGGATGATACAGATGCCTCACCGCCTGCACCTCGATCTGGATATAAAAAACAGAAAGGATTTTTTTGGAGACATCAGCTACGCGTATAAAGACATGGTTGTTTTCAGGGCCATAAACAGCACCTTGTTCCATAATCTGGATAATATACTGCTTATAGACCTTAACCCAGCCTCAAGACCTTTACCTCCTAATCCCAGCGGACCGGCTGTTGATATAAGGGATAGCAATGAAAAATACGGGATAAAGGCCGGTATGAGCACCATGTTTCTGAGATTAAAAACACCTGATTTCCCTTTTCATGTTTATGTCAAAAGCAGCTTTATCGAAAAAGATGGTTCCCTGCAGCAAAGGTTCCTCGGCGGAGCAGGATATTTCATACAGCCCTCATTTCGCTCTGGAATTGACCGCGTTTCAACCAAAAGAAGGATTGACTGGGAAACTACACAATACACTATTGGGATAAATAGTCACCTTGGTCCCATAGAAGTTGACATCTCACATGGTGAAAAGAGATTTGATGTCAAAGGCAATGAAATTCTCTTCTATGACTACTTAAGCGCTCGCACCACGCCTGTAAGACCGGCAGGAGCATATCCGCATAATCTTGTCCCTGAACTGAAAAGCTCATCAAATACACTCAGGATTCATACTTCCCATACCGGGAGACTTGTTGCCGCAGCAACTTTCACAAAAATTGACAAGGAAAACAGGGACAGCGGTGCAAAGGCTGATTATTTCATAGGCTCCGGTGAAATCACATGGATGCCGCTGACAAAACTGACGTTCTTCCTCAAATACAGGCATAAGGAGACTGACATCGATAATCCTGACACTGCCGGCATTACCAACAGGACGACTGCAGCCACATATACCTATGCAGTGAGAAAATCCGTTTCATCTGTCACCGACTCGGTTTCTGTTACAGCCAGATACCGTCCCCTCTCAGGGGTGACGCTCAGGGGTGAATATTCCTATGAGCATGTTGACAGGAAAGATCATGAAGCATGGGAGATTCCGGAAACAACCGAGAAGAACATGCTGTCTCTGTCAGCTGACCTGAGGGTATTAAAGAACGTAAAGCTGACGGCCAAGTATAAGCATAAAGAGATCAGCAATCCTGCCTACAATACTGAACCGAACCGCTCTGACGAGGGCATTCTCACTGTGTCCTGGATACCTGTCCCCAAGCTGAACACATTGGTGAGCTACAGCATAGCAAAAGAAAAACGGGAAGACCTCCATTTTCTTGGAACTGATGCGCCTGATAAAAAGCAGGTGAAGAGAGACAGGCTTCTCGGGAGTGCAACCGTAATGCTCTTCAAAGACCTTTCTGCCACCGCAAGCTATGCTTACATGCATAACAGGGTTAAACAGGATATAGTTTATCAGGATACAACCGGAGCCCCCTTCGTTGACTCTGCAATTCCTTATAGAGACACTGCCCATAGTTATGCTCTCGATATGAATTATATGCCGAAAAATAATATTACACTGTCTGCCGGCGTGAGCCATACCATAAGCAAAGGGACGTTTTCCCCTGACGACCCAAATCTCACCCAGCCGGTATCGATTGCCTCGTTCTCTGAATTAAAGATCAAAGAGACTATGTATTCTGCTTCAGGCGAATACCGGTTTAAACAGGGAATTGCTGCAGGGATCCAGTACCTTTACAGCAGATTCAATGATGCAGTGGACTACCCTTATGATGACGTCTCAGACGGCCGGGCTTACAGGATATTGCTGACACTTT